>CAZKMS010000017.1:0-53438 GCA_964553805.1 uncultured Verrucomicrobiaceae bacterium | reverse complement strand
GCCCGCTTTGACCTCAACGGCACCAGCCAGACCGTCAACGCCCTTACCGCCACCACCAACGGCAGCCTGGTCATCGACAACACTTCCGCCAGCCCCGCCAGCTTCCGCTTCGGCGCGAACAATTCCGCCGTCAGCTTCGGCGCCGGCGCCTACACCATCCAGAACAGCGGCGGCGGCGCCCTGAGTCTCATCAAGATCGGCAACGCCGCGGGCTCCTTCGGCGCTGGCGGCATCCTCTCCCACGCCGGCCTCACCGCCAGCGAAGGCGGCGGCAGCTTCACCATCGGTGGCCTCGTCACCGCCACCACCGGCCTGCGCGCCATTGAGGCCTCCACCCTCAGCCTCCTGGGCGGCCTCGCCAACCCGCATCTGATCACCTCCATCGAAGTCGGTGCGGGCTCCACCCTCGGCCTGCTCGATGGCGCCGGCAGCGCCATTTCCAACCTCAGCACCCTCAGTCTCGGCAACACCGGCACGGGCACTGTCACGCTCAATTTGAACATCGGAGACCTGAGCACCGCCGGGGATGGCCTTCAGACCGACACTCTTACCCTGCTCGCGGGCGGCGTCCTCAACCTCGGCAACAGCATCACCTTCAACCTCAGCGACGCCGGGCTTTCCGGAAACCAGACCTACACCCTGCTGAACCTTGCCGACGGTGGTCTCACCGCTTTCGGCATCGGCAACATGATCAAGGGCTTCACTCCGGGCGGCTTCGACGACTTCACCTGGACCGTGACTGACAACCTCGTCCAGATCACCACCGGCAATCTCCTCACCGGCTCCCTCTACTGGCGCGGCGGCACCAACACCACTTGGAACGGAGCGAACAACAACTGGTCCACCGACAAAGCCGGAACCACTCCCGCCGAAAGCACCCCAGGTCAGGCCCACGACGTCATCTTCGGCTGGGACGGTGTTGGCGCGGGCGCCCTGACCACCACCCTGGAGCAAAACTTCCGGATCAACTCGCTGACCTTCGAAGCCGGCGCCACCACTCCCTCCTCTGTCACCATCAATCCCGGCGCGCTCCCCGGCGCCCGCCTCGAAATCGCGCCCCAGGACAACACGTCCGGCATTGCCATCACCGCGGGCGGTCCTGCCAATGTCACCCTCGGCGCCAATCTCAGGCTCGGCGCGGACCAGACCTGGAGCATCGCGGATACCGCCTCCACCCTCACCGTTTCAGGGGCGCTGCTCGGCGAGGCGAACGTGACCAAGGCCGGCGCCGGCAGGGTCGTCCTCTCCACTCCCGCTGATCCCTCGTTCAACGCCGGCCAGACCGCCACCTTCACTGTTGAGGCCGGCGCTCTGGAGCTGACCAACATCACTGCTCTCGGCACGGGCTCCAACCTTGCCAATGTCGTCGTGACCGGCGGTGTCTTCTACACCAACAACGCCACCGCCTCCACCACCACCGTGCCCATTACTCTCGCCGGCGGCATCCTTTCGGCGGGCGGTGCCACCCAGACCTACAGCAGCCCCGTCAACGTCACCGCCGCCTCCACCATCCACATGTTGGACCCCGTCGCCTTGACGGCGACCGGGCGTAGCATCACCCTCTCCGGCGGCCTCACCGGCACGGGAGATCTGACGGTGAACGGCATCACCACGGTCACCGAAGGCAATCAGGAAACCGGTACCCTCACGCTCAACCAGAATAACAGCGCCTGGAGCGGAAACTGGAACATTCTGCGCGGCTCCATCACCACCAACAACGCCAACGGCCTCGGCTCCGGTGACACCATCACCGCCGAGAAAGGCCGCATCCTCTTCACCGGCACCGGCCGCACCCAGCAAATCAGCCACGACATCCTCATCGCCAGCGCCACCGAAAACGCTGTCCTTGAGTTTAACTTCGCCGCCAACATTGCCGGCGTTTTCAACGGCGAAATCACCCTCGGCGGCGCGGGTGGTTCCGGCGAACTCCGTGTTCATACCTCCGGCGACGCCACCACGGCCACCCTCGCCGGCGGCATCGTTCTCGCCAACAACGGCGGTCTCGGCACTCGTGATGCCGCCACCCGTCAGCTCATTGTGGACTCCGTCATTTCCGAGACCGGCGGCGCGCGCAGCCTGCGCATCAACGACGCTGCCTGGGGCGGCACCGCCGGCACGGTGGTGCTGGCCAAGGCCAACACCTACACCGGCGGCACCGAACTCATCCGCGGTATCCTCGAACTCGGTCACAAGCAGGCGCTCGGTACGGGCGATCTGACCATCGCCGGCACCGCCACTCTGCGTTCCGGAGTGACTTTGTCTGGTGACGACAAAGTGGCCAATAACGTCATCCTCAACGCAGCCTTGACAGTCAACGGCCTCGCCACGCTTGAAATCGGCGGAACGCTCACCGGCACTGGCGCTAACGCCAACCGCACCCTGACCAGCAGTCTCACCAGCCCCGCCGAGCTGATCCTCAACAACATCAACCTCGGCGCCGCCGCCAACACCGCCGCCCGCATCTTGACCCTCGCGGGCACGGGGGCGACCGAAATCAAGGGCGCGATCGCCGATGGCAACGCCTTTGCCAACGGCCTGACCGTCACCAACAGCAGCGTGACGAGGCTGAGTGGCGCGAACACTTATTCCGGCACCACCACGATGAACGCGGCCGCGGGAACTCTGGTGCTTGCGGGCAGCAACAGCAGCGCTGGCGCAACGACGCTGACCACCGGAACGATCCAGTTCAACAGCGCCAGCAATGGCGGCTTGGCCAGCGGCGTGCTGACCATGACAGCCGGCAATTTGCAGGCCATCAACGCAGCGCGCTCCATTTCCAACGATGTGACCTGGACGGCGGGCAACATCATCGGCAGCGAAAGCCTGACGCTGACCGGCACGCTGACCGGCAACACCGGCGGCAACCGCACGCTGACCAACAACCTGCAACCCGGCGCGGTGCTGACTTTTGATGGCAACCTCAATATCAGCGCCGAGGCAGCTTCGCGCAACCTCACTATCGCTGGCAGCGGCGACACGGCCCTCAGCGGTGTCATCCAAAACGGTACGGCCACCACGGGAGCGCTTATTGTCACCAGCACCGGGTTGACCGTTATTTCTGGAACCGCCAACACCTACAATGGCGCCACCACGCTGGGCTCCACCACGGTGAACGCGGGTACTCTACGTGTTATGCCGGGCTCCAGCCTGGGCGCCGCCGCAAACTTGACGATCATGAGCGGAACGGTGGATCTTCAAACAGCCCCGGCGATCACCTCCCTGACCCTGGGCAACGGCCCACTGGACAGTACTTCCACACTGTTGCTCAACGGTCATAGCCTGAATTTGGGCGGCAACGTCACCTATACCTCCTCGTCGAACTCCGGTCTTGCCCTCATCACCCCCGGCACGCTGAATCTTCTCGGCAACCGCTCCTTTGCCATCAACGACTCCACGCAGGCGGACGAGGAAATGATCATTGAAGCAGTCATTGCCGATGGCGACGACACTGCCCGCAACGTGACCAAGACCGGCAATGGCGTGCTCGTATTGAAAGGAAACAACACCTATACCGGTGCCACCACGATCAGCGCCGGCGGGGTGATTCTGGATTTCACCACCGCCAACGACGGCAAGCTTTCCTCGGGCGGCCTGTTGACGATGTCCGGCAGCCGGTTGACGCTCAGGGGCAATGATTCCGCCGTCAGCAGCCAGGCTGTCAACGGCCTGACTCTCACGGCGGGGGCTTCCCGCATTGTTTTGGAGCAAGGAGCCGGCCAGACGCTGACTTTGGATTTGGGCGCCATCACCCGCACCACGGTGAGCGCTGCGGTGGATTTTGCCTTCATTCCCGGCAGCGGGATCATCCAGACCAGCACGACGCACGAGGGCAGCATTCTCGGTGGCTGGGCCACGGTCAACGCTGGTCAGTTTGCCGTCGTGGCCGGCGGACAAATCGCCGCTTTCACTGGAGCCGCGGCCAAGGACGGCATCAGCACTTGGGCGGCAGGGAATGACGTGACGGACAGTGCCGGCTACTTTGGTACGCTCGGCGGCTCGTTGACGATCAACAGCCTGCGCTTTGGCGCGGCAAATGCGGCTTCCACGGTGAATCTTGGAGGTAGCATATTGACCATCGCCAGTGGCGGCATCCTCGTCAGCCCGGATGTGGGCGCGGGTGCGGCGTCAATTACCGGCGGCTTCCTGATGGGCGTCGGCGGAACAGGACTGGAGCTGTTCGTGCATCAGCACAATACAGCGGCGCCGTTTGAGATTGCCGCTCAGCTGACGGGCGCAGGCACGCTGGCCAAGAGCGGGGCAGGGGTGCTGGAGCTAACCGGGTTCAACACGCACCGCGGCATCACGTATATTTCCGAAGGCACGCTGTCGGTGACCGGGGGACACGGCATCGGCAAGTATTCGCAGGCGCAGTTCAAGAACTCAATCCTGGACCTCAACAACGGCACGGAGTGGGTCGGCGGCCTGGGGAGCATGGCGGGAACGTCCACCAGCAACGGCACGACGCAGTTGGGCGGGCAGGTGTTGATTGGATCGGGCACCCTCATTGTTAATGCGGCAGGCGGCAGCCGGACGTTCACGGGTGCGCTGGTGGGGGATGGTACCTTCATCAAGACGGGGGCCAACGTGCAGATTCTCCAAGGTGACAGCACCCCGTTCACGGGGAACGTGATCATCAATGGCGGGCAGTTGCACCTGGACGCGGGCACGGGCCGCATCAATCAGGCGGCGACCATCACGATCAATGCCGCCGAGCTGCTCAATGAGCAGGATCAAACCGGCTCCCAGGACCGCATTGGCAACAACGCCCTGGTCATCCTCAACAACACGGCCATGTCGGCGATCGGCGCGGCGAACAACCGTGGTTTGTGGATGCAAAACGTGGGTCAGAATGCCAACCGTGCGGACACCATCGGCGCCGTGCGGCTGGGCGCTGGGCACAACGTGATCCAATCGACCAATTCGGCGGGAGCTGCCGGAGCCAGCCAAGTGGCAACGATGACCATCAACAGCTTTGAGCGTGACAACTTCGCCACCGCGCTGCTGCGCGGCCAGGCTTTGGGAGCCGGCACTGGCTCCCGAGGCCGCATTACCACCACGGCGACCTCCTTCGCCCTGATGGGCGCGGTCGGCGGCGCCTATGTGGCTGGTAATACCGATATCAACATCATCCCCTACTTCATTGGTGCCGCCGGGGTGGCGAGCGACATGGCGGAGGACGCCCTGCTGCTGCAGCACGGCAACTCCTTTGTCACCTGGGTGAGCGCCGGGGAGGGTTTCCGTCCGCTGAATCTGACTACCGAATACGTGCTCAATGAAGCCGGTTACAATGGCTTGTCGGGCGTGACGCAGCACAACATGCGCTTCGCGGCCAACCCCGCCGCTGCGCTCACCGGTGGCAGCAAAACGATCAACTCCCTGGTGCTGGACTCCAGCGTGGGTGCGCTGACGATCACAGGCGGCGCGGCGGATACGCTGACGCTGGCCAGCGGCGCGCTGCTGGCCACTACGACCACTGCCGCCAACGGCATCACGCTGGGCGGTTTTAACGCCTTGCAGACCGCGACCTCGGAGTATCTCATCTACGTCACCAACGTGGCGAACACGCTGACCATCGACTCGCCCCTGACCAGCAGCGCCTCACTGACGAAGGCTGGCAACGGCATTCTGTCGCTGACCAACGCCGCCAACAGCTACAGCGGCGGCACTTGGTTCAACCAGGGCTTGATCGAAGTCTCCACGCTTGACGCCCTGGGCAGCGGCGATCTGCATTTCTTCGGCGGCGGCCTGCGCTGGGCCACCGGCGCGACGTTTGATCCCTCGGCCACGGTGCGCGCGCTGACCTTCAACAGCGGCGATGCTGTCTTCGACACCAACGGCAACGACGTGGCCGTCAACAACGCCATCGGCAATGGTGGCAGCGGTGGCCTCACCAAGCTTGGCGAGGGTTCCCTCACCCTCAACGCTCCGGCTAATTTTGGCGGCGGTGTGCGGATCATCGGTGGCGCGACCGCCACCAGCGCTTTGGTCTATGGCGTGGCAGGCGCGCTGCCGGCCGGTACCGATCTCGTGTTGGGCAATGCCACCGCGGGGCAGTTCCCGGCACTGGGCGGCTACTTCGACCATGCCGGGTTCGAGACCACGCTGGGCGGGTTGAATGTCAACGCCAACAGCGTCATTGGCGGCACGGCGGACCTGACCTTCACCGGCGACGTCGAGTTCCACGGCAGCGGCAGCCGTACCCTGACGATCAACAACACCGGCACGACCACCTTCAATGGGGATTTGTTCACCCTGGTGGACCGCGGCGGCACCGCCCGCACCATGACCATCACCGGTACCGGCAACGTGACCATCAACAGCCAGATTGTGGACGGTGCCTTCACGGGCACTTTGTCTAAAACCGGGGCCGGGACGCTGATTTTGACCGGCAACAACACCCACAGCATCACCTCGGCCACCGCCGGCGCGCTTGGACTGGGCAGCGACATGGCGGCGGGAGGAACGCTGACCACGGGCAATGCCACCGTCTTCGCTCATGGCGGGGATCGTGTCATCACCAGCTTGCGCCAGCAGAACAATAACACCACCACGATCTACACCGGTGACTACAGCCTCACCTTCACCAACACCCTGGCGTTGCTGGCTGCCGCCAATGGGCTCACCACCACCAACAACATCGCCAGCGGCAAAGCACTGACCTTCGGTGACGTCACCGCCAACGCCATCACCGCCGCCCGCACCTGGACCATCAACGGTTCCGGTGACACTATCATCACCGGTGGCATCAGCACTACCGCCGGCTTCAGCCTGAACCTCGTTTACAGCGGCACTGGCACATTGACCCTGAACGGCGGCAACGCCACCGGGGGTGCCACCAGCATCAACAACGGTACCCTGCGCCTCGCCGCAACTCAAACCAGTGCCGGCGCGCTTCAGTTCGGCAGCGCGAACAGCATCGAGACCGCGGGCAGGGTGGAGATCAATGAGGACAGTCGTTTCGGCGCCATGACCGCGCAGACCAACTCTGACATCAATGCCATGGAGCTGGTCATCGCCGCCGGCAAGACTCTCACCCTCGGCGGCAATGTTGTCATCGGCAACAGCGCCGCGGCCCTCACCACCTCTCTCTTCACCGCCTCCGGTGGCGGCAGCTTGGTCGTGGACAACCCGGCCGCCAGCGGCACCTTCCGCGTCGGCGGTTACACCAGCAGCACGGCCGGCAATGGCAACGTGGCCATCGCGGATCTCACCGGTCTTGCCTCCATGACGGTCACCCTAGACAGCGACACCGGCATCTTCCGCGTGAACAACACCTCCAGTGTCAACGTCAGCGGCCGTTACGCGCACCTCAAGCTGGCGGGGGAAAACAGCATCACCGCCAGCGTCCTCGCGGTCGGCGATGGCGCTCAATACAACAACACCGTTGGCCAGATCAACCAGCTCGAACTCGGCAACGGTGCCAATGCCATCAATGTCAACACGGTGAACATCGGCACCGGCACCCGCGATTTCGGGTCCATCACCTTCCAGCATGCCACTGACGGCACCCTGGTGCTGCGCGCCGCGGACGGCGCCGGCCCGGTGGCCTTCAACATGGGCATCGGTACCTCCACCACGGGCGTGGCTTTGGCGGCCGGCATGGAGAACGTCTTTGACGTCTCCGGCCATTACGCGGACCTCCTCTTGGGAGCAGTTAGTATCGGAACTCAAAACACGCGCACGGGAGGCATGGCCAACCGCTTTGCCTTCGACAACGGCCTGCTGGTCATGGAAAGCCTGGTCATGGGCTCCAAAACGGCTGCGGGCAACAGCACCAACGTGATGAATCTCGGCGGCGGCGCGGTCACCATCGGCACGGGCAGCGGCACCGCCGTCACACTCGCCAGCAACACCAGCAGCGGCGCGGTCAGCGCCACCATCAACATCACCGGCGGCACGGTCAGCATCAACGGCCATGTTCTGCGCGGCGATCACACCGGCACCGGCAGCGCTACTGGAACCATCAATCTCAACGGCGGGCTCCTCGACCTCAATGGCTTCAATGTCGGCGCCGAGGCCGCCCCGATCGTGCTGACCCTGCAATCCGGCACCCTGCAAAATCTCGGCGAGTTCAACGGTGGCGCCGCCCTGGTCAAGACCGGCGCCGACGCTCTGACGCTGGCCGGACTCAACGCCTACAGCGGTCTCACTCAGATCAACGGCGGTGTCCTGACCGTCACCCATGGTGGCGCGCTCGGCGGCACGGCCAACGGCACCCAGGTGAACGCGGGCGGCACGCTGGCCTTGGCTGGCGGCATCAACGTCGTGAACGAGGCTCTCTCCATCACCGCCGGCAGCGATGCCACCGGCCATGCCACCCTCTACAACGCCGGCGGCAGCAACACCTGGACCGGCAACCTTGATATCGACACCGGCACCGGCGATGCCCGCGTGCGTTTCGTGACGCATCAGGACAGCGCGCTGGAAATTTCCGGGAATGTCGCCATCGCCAATCCTGCCGCGAACCGGGACATCGTTTTCGCTGGCGGCGGCATCTTGGAGATCAGCGGCAATATCACCAGCGATCCCAGCAACACCCACCCCCGCCTGTTTATGAGCGGTTCGGGCGATTATGCTGCCTACGGCACGGGAGGTACTTTGATCCTTAGCGGAGACAACAGCGGGTACTATGGCCGCATCGTCAACAACTCGCCGGGCGCCACGCTGCAAATCGCCTCGGAAGCGAATCTCGGCGCTGTCCCCGCCACCCTCACGGAAAATCTCTTGAGCCTCAGCGGCGGCATCCTGCGCACCACCGCCGACATGTCCATCAGCGCCAACCGCGGTGTCTTCCTCGGTGTCAACGGCGGTTACTTCAGCCCGGACGCCAGCACCACGCTGACCATCCATAACGCGATCAACACTGCGGTCGCCACCCCTGGCAACCTCATCAAAATCGGCGATGGCACTTTGGAACTCGCCGGAAACAACCTCTACACCGGCGCCACCTTCGTTCAGGCCGGCACACTGGTTCTTTCCGGTACTAACAAGAGCAGCGGCTTTGCCGTGCAAGGAGGCAAGCTCGTCATCGCCTCCGAGGAAAACCTCGGCGTCAACCCCGCAGCTTTCAATGCCGCGCATCTGACGCTCGACGGCGGCGCCCTGCGCAGCACCGCCAGCTTCAGCATCGATGACACCAACCGCGGCATCACCCTGGGCGCGGCGGGCGGCACGATTGAAACCGATGCCGCCACCAACCTGGCCATCAGCAGCCCCATCACCGGCGCCGGCTCGCTCGCCAAGACGGGCGCGGGCAGGCTCACCCTTCAAGGCGCGCACAGCTACACCGGCGCCACTTTGATCAGCGAGGGAGCCCTCTTCCTCGATGGCGTCACCCTCGCCAGCAGCGCCGTCACCGTCAGCGGTGGCGCCAGCCTGGGCGGCATCGGTTCGCTGGCCGGGGACCTGACCCTGGCCGGCACGCTCGCCGACCCCGCTGTGCTCAACCTCGGTTCCCCGGACTTCGGCATCGGCATCGAGACCTTCACCATCTCCGGCACGCTCACCCTGGATGAGCACTCCATTGTGGATCTCTACTTGAGCCAGACGGGCTTCACCAAGCTGAACCTCAACGAACTCTTTGTCAGCTCCACCACCCAGTTTCGCATCAACCTCGTTGGTGATACCGGGTACTTCCCCGCCGCCGGTTCGGCCTTCGATCTGATCGATTGGATCACGCTGCTGCCCGGCTCCGAGCTCGATTGGAGCAATCTATTGATCCTGCCGGGTGAACTCACCAACTGGGACACCAGCATCTTCACCACTACTGGCATCCTCGCCCTCACCGGGGACGCCACGGGACCCAGCATTGTCAGCGAGCCGCAAAGCCAGACCATCCTCGCGGGTGAACCCGTTACCTTCGATGTTGTCATTGGCGGCTCGGAAATCCTCAGCATCGAGTGGCAAAAAGGCACCGAAACCATCCCGGGTGTCAACGGCTTCAGCTACACCATTCCCGTTGTCGGCGCGGACGACCATCAAACGGTTTACCGGGTCGTGCTGACCAACGCCGAAGGCACCACCACCAGCAACTACGCCACTCTCGACGTGGTCACCACGCCGCGCGTCACCGCTCAGCCAGACGGAGCCACGGTTTATCCCACCGCCACCGTGCAGCTCGAAGTTGAGGCCTTTGGCCCCGGCACGCTTTCCTACGTCTGGAAAAAGAACGGCGATCCGGTTCCCGGCGCGCCCGACGCGCCCGTCTATGTCATCGCAGGCATTGAGGCCGGGGACGCCGGCAGCTACACCGTCGAGGTCACCAACAGCTACGGCTCCACCACCAGCGATCCAGCCGTTGTCGCTATTCAGGCTCCCATTGTGTATGACATTCAGCCACAGGAGAGCCAGAGTGCGTTTGCCGGCGCCACGGTCAACCTTTCCGTTGAGGTGTCCGGTGACGGTCCGTTCACCTATCAGTGGGAGCAGTTCGACGGCAGTGATTGGCTGCCGCTCGCCGACGAGACCGATGCCAGCCTGGCCGTGACCCTGCCGGTGGCGGCAATCGGCAGCACGCTCTCCTACCGCGTGGTGACCAGCAACGGCTACGCCTCGCTGGCTAGCAATGCAGCGGAGATCGAGGTCATCCATTCGATTGTCTATGACGTCCAGCCACAGGAGAGCCAGAGTGCGTTTGGCGGCACCACGGCCGGTCTTTCCGTCACCGTGTCCGGCTACGGACCGTTCACCTACCAGTGGCAGGTGTTCAACGATGTTGAGGATGAGTGGCAGAATCTCGCCGACGAGACCGATGCCAGCCTGACCGTGACCCTGCCGGTGGCGGCAGCCGGCAGCACGCTTTCCTATCGCGTGGTGACCACCAGCAGTGTTGGCATCTCGTTGGAAAGCAACGTGGCGGAGATCGAGGTCATCCACCCGATTGTCTATGACGTCCAGCCGCAGAGCCAGAGCGTGCCCGGGGGCAACCTGTTCATGCTTTCCGTCGCCGTGTCCGGCGATGCTCCCTTCACCTATCAGTGGCAGCAGTTCGACGGCAGCGATTGGCAGGATCTCGATGGCAAGACCGATGCCAGCCTGAGCCTTGACATGCCCTCCGCTCCGCTTGGCACAGTCTTCCAATACCGCGTGATCACCCACACCGCCTACACTTCTCTGGCGAGCGAGGTGGCGAAGTTGACCGTGGGCGGCACCATCGTCATCATCACCGCCCAGCCGCAACCCGTCATCGTTCAAGCGGGAAGCACTCTGGAACTTTCCGTAGGCGCCAGCGGTGCCCAGCCGGTGAACTATCAATGGCTGCTCAACGGCAAGCCGGTCCTGGGGGGCACCAATGCAACGCTGGTGGTGGAAAACGTCACCCTCGCCTACGCAGGCCTTTACAGTGTGGTCGTCAGCAACCAACTGCCTGACGGCACTTCCTCCTCGAAGATCTCCAACGAGGTCCCGGCGGCGGTCGTGGATGCCTCGGAAAAGGCCTTCGTCGTCAAGCAGGGCGCCTCGGTCACCGCCAAAGTCGCCGCCAAGAGCGCCAAAAACTTCCCTCTCAAGTACCAGTGGTTTGTCGAGGAGATCGAGCCTGCCGCCGCTGCGATTGCCATCAATGGAGCCAACGCGACCAGTTACAAGGCCGCCAACCAGCAGCCCACTCAGCGCCGTTACTACGCGCAAGTGGACTTTGCCGCGCCGCAAGCCGGTGTGACACCGGTCGCAGGCGGCAACACCCTGGTCACGGTGAGCGACGCAGCACCGGAGTTCGCCAATGGTGGCACCTTTGCCCCGGACGCGGCCACCGTTGGCTTCGCTTATGAGTATCAAGTCGAGTTCTCGGCCGATCCGGCGAAAACCCCGACCAAGGTGACGGCCAAAGGCCTGCCCGCAGGCTTGAAGATCGACAATCAGGGCCTGATCGCCGGTGTTCCCACCGTGACTGGCAGCTTCGATCTGACGGTGACCGCCACCAATGGCATTGGCAACGCTGCCATCGCCACCGGCACCCTGGTGGTCAATGCGCTCAACCCGGCCCTGGTCGGCACCTTCAACGGCGTCGTGCAGCGCGATGCCGCCATGAATGCCAACCTCGGCGGTGTGTTCACCCTGACGGTGGGCGCCAAGGGCGGTTACAGCGGCAAGCTGACGCTGGGCGCCAAGGCCTGGCCGTTCAAAGGCAGCTTCACCAACCCCAGTGCGACCACGGCGGACATCGATGTTTATGTCAGCCGCGGCACCACCGGCGTGCCGGTGCGCCTCACCGCCACGCTCGACGCCGCTGCCGAGTTGCTGGTGAACGGCAAAATCGAGGACGGCGTGGCCCGGGCCGAGAATGTGGTGGTGGAAGGCTGGAAGACGGTGTGGAAGAAGAATGTGCGCGTGCCGGCCAACTTCGCGGGCTACCACACGCTGGGGCTCGACCTGCCCGCCGCGCTGCAAGGTTATGTGGCCAATCCGGCCATCCCGCAGGGCACCGGTTACGGCAGCTTCACCGTGAACGCCACGACCGGCGCGCTGAAGGTCACCGGCAAGCTGGCCGACGGCACGGCTTTCACCTCGGCCACGGTGGTGGGACCGAACGGGCAGGTGGCGCTGTTCAAGACCCTGTATGCCGCCAATGCCCAGGGCTCGATCGCCGGCAAGCTGGTGATCGACGACCAGGGTGACGCCGATCCTGCCAACAACACCGTGAGCAGCGTGACCGAAGGCGATGTGAGCTGGTATCGTCCTGAAACGCCGGGAACGAAGGGCCAGAACCTGTATCGCGCCGGCTTCGGTCCGATCCCGCTCAACGTTCTCGGTGCCGTCTATGTGGCGCCGGATAAAAACGTGCGCGTGATGGGCCTGGCCGACAACGGCACCAATCCGAACGCGGCGGTCACGCTCGCGGAAGGACTGATCGAAGGCCAGTTGCCTGTGCAGACGGATGAGACCGTGAACTTCAACGTCAACACCGCCAACAAAGCCGCTGCCGTGGGTGAAAACACCCGCAGCATGACGCTGGTGATCAATGCGAAGACCGGCCTGTTCAGCGGCAAACTGACCCTGCAAGCGCCCAACACGCTCGCTGCCAAGCCGCCGCTGTTGAAGCGCGTGGTCAGCTACCAGGGCATGATCGTGGGCCAGCAGGGCCTCGGTTACTTCCTGCTGCCGAAACTGCCGGCCACCACGGCGGAAAAGCTGACCACCACCGAGATCCTCAGCGGCCAGGCCAGCTTCCTGCCGCTGCCTTGATGGCGGTTTAGCGAGAGCTTCAGAAATAAGTGCGCGTGGCGGGTGAGCAACCCGCCACGTTGCTGCCAGGGTGTCTCGCCGAAGATTCGCGGCAATAGAACGCGAGCAGGGCCGTTTTTTCCATTCGACCCATCTCCACCATGAAGCGCCGTTCCCTCGTCCAATCCGCCGCCGCCACCTCCGCCTTTCTTTTGCTGCCCAGCGGCTTGCGCAAAGGCAAAGCCGCTCCCAGCAACAAGCTCAACATCGGCCTCGTCGGTGTCTGGGGCCGCGGGCTCGCCCACTACGATTCGCTGTCGGAGGAAAACGTTGTGGCCCTTTGTGACGTCAACGAGGAGCGTTTTCCGGAGGCGTTGAAGCGCTTCCCCGGCGCCAAAACCTACGTCGATTGGCGCCAGATGCTCGATCAAAAAGACCTCGACGCCGTGGTCATCTGCACGGCGGACCACACCCACGCCTTCATTGCCAATTGGGCGATCAATCGCGATCTCCACGTTTACTGCGAGAAGCCGCTGGCCATCACCGTCAACGAGGCCCGCGTCGTGCGCGCCAACTGGTTGAAAAAGAAGGACAAGCTGGCCACCCAGGTCGGCATGCAGCGGCACGCCCAGCCCAATTTCAATCGCGTGCGCGAACTCATCCTGGACGGCGCCATCGGCGAGTTGAAGGCCGCCTACGCCTGGGGCAACCGCCAAATCCGCCGCGATGGTTATCCGATTGGCGACGGCGCGCCTCCGGCCGGGTTTCATTACGATCTCTGGCTCGGGCCCGCGCCTTACCACCCCTACAGCCCCGCTTACTTCACCGGCAGGGCAGGGGCCAACTGCCTGGAGTGGAACATGTACTGGGACTTCGGCGCCGGCCAGATCGGCGACATGGGCAGCCACACCATGGACCTGCTCTGGAACGCGGTCGATTGCAGCCTTCCCACCTCCGCCGAGGCCAAGGGCGAAGCCTTCAATGGCGACGTCACTCCCGTCGAGTGCGAGTCGCACTTCGAGCATCCCGCCAACGACTGGCGCGGTCCCATCACCGTGAGCTGGTATCAGGGCGGCCTCATGCCGCGCGCGCCGAAGCCTTACATCGACCTCACCAAGATCGGCCACGGCGCCATGTTCAAGGGCACCAAGGGCTTCCTCGTCTCCGACTTCGACTCCCGCCTGCTGCTGCCCTTTGGCGACGACTCCGACCTGACCTATTACAAGCCGCGCACCGCCGACAGTGTGCTGCCCGAACTCGGCCACTTCCAGCGCCAGTGGCTGGATGCTTGTAAAAATCCGAGCCAGAAGACCGCCTGCGACTTCGAATACAGCGCCAACATGATCGAGCAGATGCTGCTTGGCTTGGTGGCTTACCGCGTCGGCAAAAAAATCGAGTATGACGGTGTCAAAGGCGAGGTCACCAACGCGCCGGAGGCCAACCAGTATCTCGGCAAGGAATACCGCGACGGCTGGACTCTTGACGGCTGAGTTCCGCCTTCGTCCGGCCGGTTCAGAACCGGGTTGAACCAAGCCGCTGCCGCTGCATCTTGCGCCGTCGCATGACCCACGCCGAACTGCTCCAGCTCTACCGCCTCCCGTTTTTCGATCTTTTGAAAAAGGCGCGCGCCGTCCACGAAGCGCACTGGCCGGAGAACGAGGTGCAACTTTGCACGCTGCTGTCCATCAAGACCGGCGGTTGCAGCGAGGACTGCGGCTACTGTGCCCAGAGCGCCCGCTACAGCACCGGCGTGCAGGCGGAGCGCTTGCTGGACACGGCGACGGTGATGGAGAAGGCGCGTGCGGCGCGCGCCAGCGGCTCGACCCGTTTTTGCATGGGCGCGGCTTGGAAGGGCGTGCGCCTCGGCACGGCCAAGTTTGAGCAGGTGCTCGACATCGTGCGCAACGTCTCCACCCTGGGCATGGAAGTCTGTGTCACTTTGGGAGAGCTGGGCGCGGAGGAGGCTCGCTTGCTCAAAGAAGCCGGCGTCACCGCCTACAACCACAACATTGACACCTCGCCCGAGCATTATCCGAACGTGGTGAGCACGCACACGTTCGAGGACCGCCTGCGCACCATTCGTCACGCCCAGGATGCAGGCATGGCTGTCTGTGCCGGCGGCATTCTAGGCCTGGGTGAAGGCTCGAAAGACCGCCTGCGCATGCTGGAGGTGCTGTCGAACTTCAATCCGCAGCCGGAAAGCGTGCCGGTGAACGCGTTGATGGCCATCCAGGGCACGCCGATGCAGGACAACGGGCGCGTGGACAGTTTCGAGATGATCCGGGTGATCGCGCTGGCCCGCATCGCCATCCCGCGTGCCAAGGTGCGGCTCAGTGCCGGCCGCACGCAGATGAGCCGCGAAGCGCAGGCCCTGGCCTTTTTCGCTGGCGCGAACTCCATTTTCTACGGCGACAAGCTGCTCACCGCCGCCAATCCGCGCGCCAATCAGGACATCGCCCTGCTGCGCGAGCTTGGCTTGAGCGCGCAGGCGCCGAATCCCGATCTCGACGTTCCGGACCCGGATTTTTCCCAGCCCTTGTCGCCTTCAGCCGATGGCTGCGTGATGACTGAAGAAGCGGTGCATTCCTGCGGTTGCGGCGATCTTTGAAGAGCCGGCGCGAATTTTACCAGCAGGCCCGCGGGCGCGGCGCGCAGTAACTGCCGCCCCAGCCGCCGCCGTAGCCATAGCGTCCGTAACCGCCACCCCAACCGCAGCCGCTGCCCCCCCAGCCCCAGCCAGTGCTCACGTAGCGGCGTTGCACAATGACGGGCGCGGGCTGGTAGTAGTAGCTGCTGTAAACCGGAGGGCCGGCATAAACCGGAGGGCTGGCGTAAACCGGACGCGGTCCGTAAACGACCTGGTCCTGGGCATTGCCCACCGCCGCGCCAGCCAAGCCGCCGATGGCACCGCCGATCGCCGCGCCTTCCAGCGGGCGGCCGCTTTGATTGCCGATGATGGCGCCAGCCAGGGCGCCCGTCCCGGCGCCCAGCACGCTGCCCATGCTTTGATTGGGCCCGGCGTAGGGTCCCACGCAGGAAACCGTGGAGGCGGCGAGCAGGGCACAGCCGAAAAGGGCGAGGACGGAAAAGGGGCGTTTCATGGACGGCATCGATGATGGGGGTTGGTGTATCCCGGTTTCGACGCGGCCGGGCCGCCGTTATTCAAAAAGGAAACGAATTTTTTATTCAGCCGCCGCGGGAGCCGTCAGCGCATAGACCTCAACCGGGTCGGGCTGGCCTTTCAAGGCATGCGTGCCCAGGCTGGAGTAGAGCGGCCCCACGGCGCTGCAGCCTTGCACAAAAGCGGCGCTGGCCAGCACCGGCACCGCCAGCTTGCGGGTCAGCGCCTCGATGCGGAAGGTCACGTTCACCGCCTCCCCCACCGCGGTGCTCACGCCGCGTCCCATCGCGCCCAGGGCCACCGAGCCGATGTTCAGCCCGACATGGCAGGTCACGTTGATGCCCAGGTTCTCCCGCAGCCAGCGGCGGGTGGGGGAAGGCGTCACCGGCGGACCGGAGAGGAGGCGGGCGGCTTCCGTGGCTTGCGCCCGCGTCTCATCGTCTGCGGACGGCCAGTAGGCGAAGACCCCGTCACCAATGAATTTGTCGATGGTGGCGCCGCGCGACTTGAGGATGGATTCGCAGTCCGCGTACCACTCCCGCAGCATGGCAGCCACTTCCTCGGCGGTGAGCTGGGCGGAAATGGCGGTGAAATCCTTCAGGTCGCCTACCAGCAGGGTGGCCTTGATGGACTTGACCGGCATGGCGACGGTGTGAATGACCTGGGTGCGGGTGCCGGACAGCTCCTTGGTGATGTCCGACTCGCCGTGATCGAAGACAAAGACGGTGGCGCCAAAGCGGAGGTGATCGTTGTGGCGCAGGGCACGGGCGGTGGAGACGACCACTTCGTTAACGTAGGAGCCGTTGGCGCTGCCGAGATCCGCCAGCCAGAAGGTGCGGCCGTCCCGGCGGATGGTGGCGTGCTGGCGGGACACCCCGGTGTCCAGCAGGCGGATGGTGGCGTCCTGGCTGCGGCCAATGAGGTTGAAGTCCTGGAGGGGAAAGACCTCTCCGGTTTCTTCAATTTTCAAGGTGGCGGCCATGTACGGGCGGGTTGAAATTCCTGTTGAAGCAAGTGCAGAGATACAAGTCAAGTCATGGGCGATTTTCAGTTGCAAAAGTTTTGCCAATTTCGAACCCGATTGACAGTTGCCCGCTGAAATCCGATGCATGACCGTGACCCTCCGCCTGCCAGCACGGCGCCTCGTTTGGCGCGCAGTGACGCTGATTTTCAGCGTGTTGCTGATGCCGTTCCAGGTGCTGGAGGCGCATCAGGTGCCCAATCTCACGCTCGAGGCGGACTTCAAATCGTCGGGCGAGGCCGAATTTCGCCTCAATCTTGATCCCCGGCTTTTTCTGGCGCCGGATCCGCGTTCGCTGCCACCCGTGCCGGCGCCGTGGTTCCGCGACCAGAGCGAGGAGGAAAAAAAACGCACGCTCGAGGACGCGCTGGCCTACGTGCGCGCTGCCGTCACGCTCTATTTTGACCGGGTCGAGGCCGGTGACCTGGCCTGGGAGTTTGAGGCGATCGACGGCGCGACCGGCTTGGCTTTCGACGATCAAACCGCCGAGGTGCATTTTTTGGCGCGCGCCAAGACCCTCAGTCCGCAGACGAGCGCGACGTTTTCGATGCGGCTGGAAATGCCCGCCAAAGCGCCTGTCGTCCTCCTAAACCGGCTGGATGAGCAGGACGAGAGGCAGCCGCAGATTCTGTTTCCGGGCGAGTCCAGCCGCCCGTTCCGCCACAAGAACACCGAATCCACCCCGGCCGCGGTGGCCACGCCCGCGCCACCATGAGCCTGATCCTGCTGCTGGAGCATTTCGCGGTCGCTGTCAGCGCCCTCACCGGGGTGCTGGCGGCGCGCGGCATGCGCCTCGATCTGTTTGGCGTGTTGGTGCTGGCGCTGGTGACCGCTTTTGGCGGCGGGTCGCTGCGCGACGTGATGGCCGGCAATGACCCGCCCATCTGGATGCGCGAAACCGGGCTGCTTTACACCGCCGCCGGCACGGCTTTGGTGGCCTTCGTGGTGTGCCGCCGCTGGCATTCTCCGGGCCTGCTGCTGGAGGTGGCGGATGCCTTTGCGCTGGCTTTTTTCACCATCATCGGCACCCGCAAAGGCGCGGTGCTTGGGTTTGAAGCGCCGGTTTGCATCGCCTTGGGCGTCATCACCGGCGTGGCGGGAGGCATCATCCGCGATGTGCTGACCCACCGCGTGCCGCTGGTGTTTCAACCCCACACCTACCTCTATGCCACGGCCTCCTTCAGCGGCGCGGTGGTTTACCTGCTCTTGCGCGATCAGGTGTCTGCGGAAGCGGCGGCCTGGACCGGAGTGGCGGTCGTCCTGCTGCTGCGGTTGGCGGCGCTGCGCTTCAAACTGCGACTGCCCGTGTTTCACCCGCGCGACATCGCCTGATGAGGGCAGGACAAAATGGCAAGAACCGGATTTTTTCGTCGCGCTCCAAGCGCTATCCTCGCCGATCATGAATCTCGCAGCCACTTCAGCTCAAGCCAGGAGCAAATCACCGCACGCGCCCAAAATCGCCGCTGCCTGCCGCGTCTTGGAGGCGGCGGAGCAGGCGCCGGGCCTCGACGAACTGGCGCGCCAAGCCGCCATGAGCCGCTTTCATTTTCACCGCGTCTTTCGCGACGTCACCGGCCTGACCCCGAAAGCCTACGCCAAAGCCGTGCGCGCGCAGCGGCTGCGGCGCGAGCTGCCGCGGCGGCCGACAGTGACCGACGCCTTTTACGAGGCGGGCTACAACTCCAACGGCCGCTTTTATGAGGAGGCCAGCGCCACGCTGGGCATGAAACCGAAACGCTACCGGGCTGGCGGTGCGGGCGAGACCCTGCGTTTTGCCGTCGGCCAGACCGATTTGGGCGCCATTCTGGTCGCCTCCTCCGAGAGCGGTGTCTGCGCGATTCTGCTCGGCGACGATCCCGATGCGCTGGCGCGCGACCTGCAGGACCGTTTCCCCAAGGCCAGCCTGATTGGCGCGGATCGCGACTACGAGCAGGTGGTGGCGCGGGTTATTGGGCTCATCCAGGAGCCGCGGGCCAGCCTGGACCTGCCGCTCGACGTTCGCGGCACCGCTTTTCAACAACGCGTGTGGGAGGCCTTGCGCCGCATTCCCGCCGGGCAGACCACGACTTACAGCGAGCTGGCGCGGCAAATCGGCTCTCCCGCCGCCGTGCGCGCCGTCGCCGGAGCCTGCGCCGCCAACCGGCTGGCGGTCGCCATCCCCTGCCACCGCGTGGTGCGCCTCAACGGTGACCTGTCCGGCTACCGCTGGGGTGTCGAGCGCAAGCGCGCGCTGCTGGCGCGGGAGAACAGTCACGCGCTGGAACGCGTGACGGGTTAGCGAACTGCGGACCCCCATCCGGTGCCCCGACCCTTAATCCTTGCTGGCATGAGCCATTGGGTCGAAGAGTGGGACGGTCCCGCGATGCTCGAATTCATGCCCAGCAGTCCGAGGACCGGATGACCCAGGGGCAAACTGACTCAAAGCATCATCTGCGAACGGGATTCTTCCCCCTCACCCCAAGCCTCTCCCCCAGGGGAGAGGGAGCTTGAAAAATGACGATCGCTGTAAGCCCTCTACCCCATCTTCCATCTTCTATCTCCCATCTCCGCGCGCAGCGCTCCAACCCAAACTCACGCGACGCTGCAAGACGCTGCCGCCTTGGCGCGAGTTGACTGCATGCTTCCCAAGCCCGCCTGCCTCATCGTACTGCTGCTGCTCACGGACGCGTGCCGCGCGGAAGGGAAGCTGGAAGTCCGGCAGATCACGCACGGGCCGCGGCACCATTTCTTCGGCTACATCGGCCATGTGCAAAACATCCCGTGGAACCAGAGCGGGCGCTTCATCCTGGCCCTGCGCACGGACTTTCAGGATCACCTGCCGCGCGCGGAGGAGGCGGCGGAGATCGTCGTGATCGACACCGCGCAGGACGATGCCGTGCGCGTGGTGGACCGCACACGCGCCTGGAACCCCCAGCAGGGCACGATGCTGTATTGGAATCCGCAGGCGCCGGAAACGCAGTTCTTCTTCAATGACCGCGATCCGGCAACAGGCAAAATCTTCACCGTGCTGTTCGACCTCACGGCGGGCGAAAACGGCGGGCGCGTGCGGGAGTATCGCTTCGACGACACGCCCGTGGCCAACAGCGGCGTGGCGCAGCGTGGCGGCTGGTTCGCGGCGATCAACTACGCCCGGCTGGCGCGGTTGCGGCCCGTGACGGGGTATCGCGAAGCCTTCGACTGGACCCAGAGCATCCCGCATCCGCAGGACGACGGCGTGTTCCGCATCGATGCCGCCACCGGGGAAAAGCGCCTGCTGGTCTCTTTCGACCAGCTTGCAGACGCCTTGCGCCACAAGCACCCGGACATCGACAGCAAGGAGCTGTTCATCAACCACACGCTCGGCAATCGCGACAGCGACCGCCTGTTTTTCTTCGTGCGCGCCGACTTCGATGACCGCGCGCAGCGTGTGAACGAACCCTTTCTCATCAACGCGGACGGCGCCGGCTTGACGCCCACGCAGTTCCTCGGCGGCCACCCCGAATGGGGAGCCGGCCATCACATGATCGGCGCGCTGGACGACCGGCAGGTCCTCTTCGACACCGAAAGCCAGGAAGTCGTGGCCGGCATCGGCACACGCGAGTCGCTGCCCGAGCCTGGGGGCGACATCGCCCTCTCGCCCGACGGCCGCTGGCTGGTGAACGGCGCACGCAAGAACAACGGCAACCGCTACACCTTCGTCCGCCTCGCGGACAACGCCACCATCACGAGCGAGCCCTTCGACGTGACCGGCTGGGCCTCCGGGGACCTGCGCTGCGACCCCGCGCCCTGCTGGAACCGTGAGAGCAATCAAATCGTTTTCCCCGCCATCGCGAACGACGCGGGCCGGACCCGGCAGATGTTTGTGATCCGCCTGCGCGAGTGAGGTTCGAAAGCCTCGGCTCTTTCTTCTGCGTCTCCGCCTCTCCGCGCCTCTGCGTGCCCTTGTCCGCCGCCGAATGCTCCTGCGCGCCCGGAAAAGGCGCCCGAAAGCCCGCTTGCAGAAGCCGCCACCCATCGCTTCTGTTGCAGCCATGGCAGGGGCAATCCGGCATGACTTGTTTCAAGACAGCACAGCGAGCGCGCCGGCCAATCTGCTGCCGTACGACGGGATGGCGCGCTACCACGGCACCGTGCTCACGCGCGCGGAAGCGGACCGCTGCCTCTCGGCCCTGCTCGCTGGAGTACCCTGGCGTCACGATGAAACGGTGATCTTCGGCAAACGCCTCGTCACCGCGCGCCAAGTTGCCTGGTATGGCGACGCCGCTTTCGACTACACCTACTCCGGCGTCACCCGCCGCGCCCTGCCCTGGACGGACGAACTGCGCACGCTCAAAAACCTTGTCGAAGCTCGCAGCGGCGCGGTCTTCAACGCCTGCCTGCTCAACCTCTACCACCACGGCGGCGAAGGCATGGGCTGGCACAGCGACGATGAAAGCACCCTCGTCCGCCACGCCGCCATCGCCTCCCTCAGCCTCGGCGCGGAACGCCGCTTCTGCTTCAAACACAAGCGCGACGGCCGCAAAGCCGGGGTGCTGCTGGAGCACGGCTCCCTGCTCGTGATGGCCGGTACCACCCAGGAGCACTGGCGGCACAGCCTGCCCAAAATGACGCGCGTCACCGAACCACGCGTCAACCTCACCTTTCGCCTCATGAGAGAAGCAAAGTAGCCGTCCCTCTCCGAGTGATGTCCACTGTCGGCAATTCAATGCGGCGCCTCATCCAAAACGTCATTCCTTCCGGTTTGCATCGTCGAATTCCTCAATTTTGCCCGTGACAAACAACAACCGCATGACGCCTTCGTCACGCAGCCCGCCCAGGACGAACGTTTGACCATCCCATATCGTGATGGACGTGGAGATTGAATGATGGTCGCCGGATTTCAAACCAGTGACTTGAACAATCAGGTCGAGCGTGTGGCCATCGGGACCGATTTCGGATTGAATTTTCAACAAACGTCCTCCAAACATGGCCGGGAGTTCGAAGACCCTCTGGTTGGCGCCGGCTTCGTTTTTCAGCGGCACGGCTTCGGGCTTGGAGCCGGATTGGGTGAGGCGGCGCAGGATGGTTTGAAATTGGGGATCGGTAAAGACACCGGCGAAATGGGCGAAATCAGCGGCGGGATCGGGAGCGCTCTTTTGAGCCTCAGGAGATCGTGAAACCCGCTTTTCTTCTTGGGCATCAGAAGGGAGTTGCAGCAACTCTTGCACCACTTTGAGAACGTCGCCCGGCTCGACCGCTTGCACGGTGAGGCGCACGGTTCGACTGTCGATGACGAGATTGTCTCTCCAGGCTTCAACGAGCGTCATGTTCGCCTTGGTGTTGCGCACAGAGAGCTTGCCATCCTGCATTTCCGCGCTGGCGCCTTCGGGGAACTCAATTCCCGCCGCTTTCAGTACTTCGATGGGCGATTTTCCCTTCGCAAAATCTGCCGGCACCCGGTAGCTCTGTTCGACCATTCCATTGTTGGGAATCTCGGTGCTCGTGCTGGCGGCGGGAGGAGGAGGAAGGGCATCGAAACTTCCCGCGATTTTGAGGTCTGGCATGACGGCTTGCGCATGGATGAGCACGGTGACCGGTTTGACCGGCGTGGTGAGATGCAAAACCAGCCAGTCGCCGCTGGCAAGCGCGGGTTGGTTTTCAACGCTCGGAGTGACCAAGCGGTTCCAATCGGCTTTTGCGGCTTCCTCGAACGACCACGGGTCTTCCAATCCAGGATCAAGACCGAATTCAACCCTCACCTTGAGCGGGAGCCTGCCTTGTTTTGATAACCCGCAGTCAAAGAACAGTCTCGGGCCAACGGGTTTCATTTCATAAACATCTCCATTGTCGGAGGTTCCGGCGAAACCGAGCACCTCGCGAATCATTTCCATCGTTGCCAGCTTGCCCTGACGAGCCACGAGGTCGGGCATCTGGATCGTCTTGATGCCGTGAACTCTCCCGGCTTCCGCCAGCAATGAAACCTGCCCGGTCTCGGACAGGATGCTTCCATGCGAGCCGAAATGCTTGTCAGCCACGAGGAGTTGTGCCTTGAGAAAAACTTGGGGATAACTTGTCCCAAGATGATCGATGGCTTTCTCTACGAGAGCGAGATTCGCGGGCGTGTTGCGCACGATGAGTTGCATGGTTGCCTTGTTGAAGACCGCTACCGCGCCCTCTGGAAAAGGCACCCCATGTTCCTCGAGTAGCATTCGGGCTGTCCGGCGTTGTGGTTTCGACGGAACGTGAACGTCTCCTCGGGGTGGTGCTGCAGCGAAGGGATCAACCAAGGGCAATGATTCCGTCATGGCTTCGTAGAACTCCGGGCTTACGCGGTAAATGCGCTGGTGTAGCTTCCCATCATCCGCACTCACCGCCTTCGGCGCCTCTTGTGCCGCGGCGGTGGTGATGCCGAAGGAGGCGGCGAAGAGTGGGACGATCACGGCGAAGCCCAGGCAGGCCAGCACAAACCCTGCGCCGAGTTTCTTGCGCACGCCGCGCGCTGCCATCAAGGCCACCAGACGCGCCTTCATCCGGCGGGCAGGCCGCGAGCGCGCGATGGGCATCACGCAGCCGGGTTGCGGCCCGGCTTTCACGGTCCAGGCGAGCAGGAAGTCGGCGTAGGCTTCGCGGTCAGGATGACGGGCGGGTTGCCCGTCCCGCGATGCGGCGCCGACAGCGGCGGCATCGCAGGCTTCCTCCCGGGCGCGGGTGTATTGCTCGATGAGGGCGTGCGCGAAGGGATTCCACCACAGGAAGGCGCGCACGAGATTTTGCAACAGCACGGCCACCGTGTCATGACAGCGCAGGTGCTCGCACTCATGGCGCAGCAGCCAGCGCCATTGTTGCCCTGTGAGCGAGTCAAATGCGGAAGCGGGCACGGCGATCACCGGGAAGAACCAAGCCGCCGCGCAGGGGGTGCCTTCGTGGTCGAACACGCGAAGGCGCGTGGCATCGAACTCCGGCGGCAGCTTGCCGCGCTCCGCCGCCGTCGGCGTCCGCAAGCGCCATGCCCAGCGTTGCACGCCCGCGCTTTGCGCCAGCAGGCGCAGCAGCAGGAACGCGGTGACGAGCCACGAGAGCCGGCGCAGCCAAAGCACGGTCTCGTTCACGTCCCAGCTCTGGACCGGCGGCGTGCTTGCTTCGACAGGGGACGCGACAACCGCCGGCGTCGCGGGCGCCACGGTGACGCGCCAGTCCTGCTCAATAGTCTCCCGCAAGGGCGTCCACACCGGCACCGCCACAGTCTTTGGCGCCGGAATAAGATCGCGGAATGAGATGTCGAATGGCGAGTACAAGCACATCAGCAATGCCAAGTTCGCCAGGATGGCGCGGCGCAGGGCGTCGCGGATGACGAAGCGCACGAGCAGCCAGCCCGCGGCGCCGATGAGCAGGCTGTGCAGGAGGAAATTCAGGAAGGCGACGGTTTCGGTGTTCATGACAGGAAAGTGGTGGCTACTTCGGGCGGATGATTTTGCGCAGCTCGGCCAGCTCCTCCTCGCTGATCTCGCCGCTCTCGACGAGGCAGCGCACGAGCGCGAGGCCGCTGCCGCCGAAGAGACGCTGCTTCAACTCCGCCAGCACGCTGGTGCGTCCGCGCTGCCCCGGCACGGCGGGCGAATAGGCGTGGCTGCGGCTGGAGTCGTCGCGCGTGATCCAGCCCTTGGCCTGCAGGCGGGTGAGCTGGGTTTGCAGGGTGTTGCGCGTCACCGGCTCGGCGCGGCCCTGGTTCACCGCTTCCAGCAGATCCAGAACGGATGCGGGCTGTCTTTGCCAAAGCAGGTCCATGATCGCCTGCTCGGCGGCGGAGAGGGGAGGCAGTTTCTTTTTCGCCATAATTCGCCAGAATGACGACAAGTGTCGGATTTGTCGAGATGAAAATACGACACTTGTAGGATAGAAGCAGAGGGCTCGCTCAGCCGGCATGCCTCCAGCTTCCGGCGCCGAACATGGCGGATAGATCGCCGCCGCGCGGGTTGCCAAGCCGCCTGAGCCGCCTATCTTTTACGCGATGGAAGAAGCAGCGTGCGGACCTTTGATCACCCTTGGCCGGGCGGGCATCCGTTTTTTGGCCTACTTTGGCCAGCTCGGTTTTCTGGTCGCGGAGGCGTTTGAGTCGCTCGTCCGGACCAAACCCCGCTTTCGGCTCATGCTGGAGCAGATCGTGCGCATCGGGTTCGGCTCGCAGGTGGTGGTCATCGTCACCGGGGCCTTCACCGGCGCGGTGTTCAGCGCGCAGTCCTACTTCAAGTTCAAGGACTTCGGCATCGAGTCCACGATTGGCGGCATCGTCAGCGTCTCGCTCTGCCGGGAGTTGAGCCCGGTGCTGTCCGGTCTGATGGTGGCGGGCAGGGTGGGCGCGGCGATGGCGGCGGAGATCGGCACCATGAAGGTCTCGGAGCAGATCGACGCCCTGCGCGTGATGGGGGTGCATCCGGTCGATTACCTGGTCATGCCGCGCTTTTTTGCGATGATCATTTCCATGCCGCTGCTCATCGCCGAGTCCATCGTCTTCGGCCTGCTCGCTTCCTGGCTGGTGGCGGTGCCGGGTTTCGGCATCCCGAACTCCTGGTTCTGGACTCACACCATCGAGCACACCGATCTGCGCGACTTCCTCTATGCCATCATCAAAAGTCTGGTTTTTGGCGTGCTCATCGTGCTCATCTCCTGCCACCAGGGGCTCAGTGCCAGCAACGGCGCCGTCGGCGTCGGCCAGAGCACCACAAAGGCGGTGGTGTTTTCCTCCCTGGCGCTGCTGATTTTTAATTTCTTCCTGACGCTGCTGTTGAACTATTTCTTCCCCATGGGTGTCGCTCTTTGATCCGCACTTTGCCACCCATGCCCAGCGCCTCCTCCGCGGCCTTGTCCGAGCCGCCCTTCATTCAAATCCGCGGCCTGCACAAGCAGTTCGGCAAGCAGAAGGTGCTGCAAGGCATTGACCTCGACATCAGCCGCGGCGAGACCCTGGTGCTCATCGGCCCCAGTGGCGAGGGCAAAAGCGTGCTGCTCAAGCACATCATCGGGCTGCTTTGTCCCGATGCGGGCACGGTCACCTTTGACGGCACCTCGCTTTGCGGCCTGCGCGAACGCCAGCTCACTCCCATCCGCCGCCGCATCGGCTACCTGTTTCAAAGCGGCGCCTTGTTCGACAGCCTCACCGTGGCGGAGAACGTCGCGTTTCCACTCTTCGAAGCCGGCATCAAAAAGCAGTCGGAGATCAACGACCGTGTCCAGGAGGCGCTGGAGGTGGTCGATCTGGGCGCGCATGGCGAAAAGATGCCGATCAACCTCTCCGGCGGCATGCGCAAACGCGTCGGCATTGCCCGTGCCATCGTTGGCCGTCCGGAGATCATCCTCTACGACGAGCCGACCGCAGGGCTCGATCCCATCGTCACCGATGTCATCGACCACCTCATCAAGCGCCTGCAGAAACGCTACGGCGTCACCTCCGTCGTCATCACCCACGACATGGGCAGCGTCTTCAAAATCGCCGACCGCGTGGTGCTGCTCAAAAACGGTGTCGTCGCTTTTTCCGGCACCTCGCAGGAATTGCGCGGCGCCGACAACGAATTTATCCAGGACTTCATCGCCGGGCGTTCCGGCATGACTTCGTGAACCCCGGCCGACGCTGCTGGCTTATCCGCCCTTTCTGGGCTACCCTCAACCGCCTCGCATGAATCAAGACCGCAAAACCGAACTCCTCGTCGGGCTTTTTCTGCTCGTCGGCCTGCTCATGGTGGCCGCCATCATCTTGCAATTCGGCAGGGTGCGGGAAGCCTTCAAAGACACCTACATGCTGCGAGTCAGCTTCCCGAACGCGCCCGGCATCAAGCAGGGTTCACCGGTCAATCTCGGCGGCTCGCGCATCGGCAAAGTGCGCGACACACCGGCACTCAAGGCCGACTCCTCCGGGGTCATTTTGGAACTGGAGATCTACGAGGACAAGCTGGTGCCGCGTGACTCGGCATTCGCCGTCGGCACGGTTGGTTTGATGGGCGACGCCCTCATTGAGATCAAGATTACGGAACGGGAGGGGCCGATCACGGACTTCTATCCGATGGACTACGCGGAGATCATCGAGGGCAGCCGCAGCGGCGGCATGAGCGGACTGCAGGACACCGCGGAGGCCGCGGCCCGCAAAGTCGATCTCGCCCTCGACGATGTGCGCGCCGCTCTGGTTGACATCAAAGCCGCGATGAAAAAAGTCAACGAGGGCGCGCTCTCCGAGCAGGTGCTGGCGGATTTTCGCGGCAGCATGGAGCATTTGAAAAGCACCATGGCGCGTGTCGATGAAAAGGTGCTCGGGGACGAAAACGCCGCCAATCTCGAAAACGCGATCAAGGACATCAAGGAAGCGGCGGCCAAATTCAAGAACAGCGCCACGAACCTGGAGACGACGAGCGCCAAGATCGGCCCGATGATCGACAAGCTCGACCCGGCGGTGGAAAAAGTGGACAAGGTCATGACCCATGCCGACGAGGCGCTCGTCTCGATCAAAAAAGGGGCCGATGACTTCGCCGCTGTCGCCCGCTCGGCGCGCTCCGGCAATGGCCTGCTGGCGGCTTTGTTGAATGACCCCGAGTTGAAGAACGAATTTAGCGATCTTGTTTCCAACTTGAAGCGGCGCGGCATTTTGTTCTATCGCGACACTGCGGCCAAAGAAGAGGAGGAAGCCGATGCGGCTTCCTCCTCCGCCAGCGAAGCCCGCCGGCGCCTGTTCAAGCGCTGAGGCGGCGGCTGATTTCGTTTGCGTCAAACAGCGGCTTCCGTAGCGGCCGGCTGCGGCCCAGCCTCCTTCTTGAAGCGCCACGAGTCCATGACCTCGTCCCAGTTCACACGCGCGGTCAGCAGCATGATCAAGCCCAGAGTCACGACGCCGCCAATGGTCAGCGTCAGGCCAGTGAAGCCTTTGAGGAAGAAGCTGTAACTGAACAGCACCAGGTAAAAGAGCTGGGTGGGCCAGGCGATCTTGAACAGCCGGCCGTCCGCAGCGAGCCGCAAGTAGCCGCAGACCAGGCCCATGGAGATGCCCGCGGCGATCAAGAACGAAGCATGCACATTCACCACATCCACCAAGTAGGCGAACAAGAGCGGGAAGGAGAAAAAGCCAGCCGCCAGCAGCAGGTAGTTCATCGGGTGCAGGCCGGTTTTGTGAATCAGGTCGGTGATGATGAGCACGAGAAAAAACACGGCCAGTGACAGGGGCGCCCACAAGGCGATGTGCATCGCCACTGGTCCGGGACTGAGCAGTTGCGGCATGACCATGCCAATGGCGCGCGCGGCGATCACATCAGGGTATTCCCAGATCACCGTCCAGCGGCCCTCGCCAGTTTCCATCAAGTCATGCGTTGGCGAGCCGGTGTCCGGCGGGAAGTCGATCTCCTCGAAGTTGGTGTGCATGGCGAGCGAGAAGTTTTGAATGCGGGCGGCATTCGGAAAGGTGTAGCGCCACTGGCCGAGGCCGCGGGCGCGATAACCCGTTTCCAAACGAATGGTTTTGCCGGGGCCGACTTCGACGGTGGCACTCATCTGTCCGGACTCCGGGGCGCTGGCCGCTTGCGCTTCCGTCTCCGCGCCGCTGACCGTGAAGCGGAAGTTTTCGAGCCGCACGTTGTCGCCGGGCAGCGGCAACTCGACGCGCAGCTTTTGCGTGACCTGGGCGGGGTTGGTGAACTCGTAGTCGCCACTGAAGGTCACCTCATACGTGCTGTGCCAGGTGAAGCCGCGCTGGCGTGGTTTGAAGTCGAGATCGGCGCTGACTTTGGAGGCGGCTGGCGGCAACTCGACCGCGCCGCTGGCATCGTGAAAAACGGCGCGCGGATGCGGCTGCTCCAGACCGGGTCCCCAGAGGCTGTGAACGCTGCTGCTGGCGCGGCCGCCGATGCTTTCGGTGCGGAAACCGATGGTGACGCCGAGCAGCCACCAACCGGCGGTGGCGAGCATGAAAATGACGAGGATGAGGAAAAGACGAATGGGTTTCATGACAGGAATAAAATGCTGGTTTGGGAGGGAGTGACTCAGGGCTTGGCGGGGTTTTGCGGGTGGCGGTAGGTGACGCGGACTTGCGTGGCGCTGTCGCGGCAGAGCTGGCGCGCCAAGTGCAGCACATGGCGCTGGGGCGCGGGAGAGGGCTGCGCTTCGGCATTGCCGCGCGCGCTCAACTCAAGACCCTCCGGCAGTTCGATGCTCCAATCCAAGCGGCGCATTAGCAGCGGTGAATGCGGCAGCTCGAGATCGAATTCGCCCTCGGAGGGATGCAGCGCCGCGCCTTGGGCAAAGTAGGCGAGGCTGACTTCGGTGGTGTTTTTCTCCGGGTCATTGGGCGGCGGCAAGGGGATGGAAAGCGCCTCCCCGGCCGAGGCGATCCCGGCAGGCAGAGGCTGTCCCTTCAAGGTGCCGCGCAGCAGTTCGGCATTCGGCGGCAGGCGCAGGCTCAAAGTGGCGGCGGCGCGGTGTTCGATGCGCAGGCTGACCTGAGTAAGCTGGGCGCCATCGCGAGCGATTTGGGTTTGAAAACTTGCCTCACCGATGAGCGCGGCATCAAGGGCGTGCGCGTGCGCAGGCGGGCCGCCTTCGCGATCCACCACGGCCACGCGAAGCGGCGTCTGAGCTGGATGCAGTCCGAGGAGCAGCGCCTGCTCATGCCGGCTCTGGCTGCCATCCGGCCAGGTGATTTGCACGGCTTGCGTTGACGGCGGGGCATCGATCTGCAAGGAGGCAAACGCCGCCTCGGCCGGAACCGTCAATTCATAGGCGCCAGCGACGGAAGGCAGAAGCTGCAACTGGCAGGCAACGCGTCCGGCTTTTTCCAGAATCAACAGCAGCCGCTCATGCTGGCGCGCCAATCGCAGGCCCTCCGGCAGGGTGCCGAGCGGCAGCATGCCCGCGCTTTCGCCAAGCGCGATTGAGGCCCAGGAAGCGCTGAGGTTTTCCACGGTGAATGCGGCTTCAAAGACCGGCTGCTCCGCTTCGAAACGCAGGTGATGACGCGCTTCCACCAGGCAGGCAGCAACGGGCGGCGAGGGAGGCGGCTGCGGGGGAGGAGGCGAGGCGCGTTCAATGAGCTGGCGCAGATCGGCGTAGCTGATCACCACGCGGCTTTCGTCCAGCATGGCAGGCGGCAAGGGATCCGGCGCGGCTTGCAACGAAAGCGTTGCCAGCAGCAGGAGGCACCCGGACACAAGGCCGGGCCGTCGGGGAGGCGGGATGGGGTGAAACATCGCCGCCATCCTGCCCCGCCTCTGTGAGCGCAGAATGAAGCGGGGATGAAACTTGCGTGAAGATTGCGCGCGCAGAATGGGGGCGCACAGGCGCCCTCGCGTGTTGCGGGGCGCGCCCCCGCGTCCCGGCCAGCGTTGCGCGAGGCCTGTTGACTGCAATCAAGAATGAAGCATGCGGCTGCGCCGGTGGGATGATGGGTTCCCGGCGGGGGTGCCGGGAACGGCACGCGAGGGCGCGTGCGGTCCCCGAATGTTTTTCACTCAGGCACGATCACCTGATCCTCCGGATGCAGCGGCACGTCGATGCTGGGGTTGCTGGAGTACTTGCTGAGATCGACGGGGATGGTCTGGCGGCTGCCGTCGTTGTGGGTGCGCACGATGCGGGTCTTGCTGAGCCGGGCATACGGATTGGGTCCGCCGCCGGCCATGATGGCCTGCATGGCGGTGAGGCCGGGTTTGAAGGGCTTGGGTCCGGGCTGGTTGACGCCGGAGACATAGACCTGGCGTGCGGTCTGGTCGTTCATCGCGTCGATGGAGACGGTCACCACGGGGTTGGTGTAGATCTCCTGGCTCTTGTAGGCGTTTTCGATGTTGCGCTGGAGGGCGGAGGGCTTGAGGCCGGTGGCGCGGACTTCGTTGATGTGCAGCAGGGAGATGGTGCCGGCATCGTTGACGGTGTACACCTTGGAAATCTGCGGCACTTCCTCGCTCAACACGCCACCGATGGTGATGGAGATGCGGTCACCAGGACGCAGCGGAATTTCCGAATTCTGCGCCCGGAGGCCGGCGGCGAACAGCAAAGCGAGAAGAGCATGGGTGAGTGTTTTCATGGCGGGTGCGGTTTAGAACAGATCGTCGTTGCTGGTGCTCGCGACCGGTTCCTTGGCGGGCGCGGAAGCAACAGCAGCGGGTTCTTTGCGACGCTTTTTGCTGCCGGAGCGAGCGCTTGCGGGGGCGGCGTTGTTGGACGGGCTGTAGTAAGTGTAGTAGCTGGTGTAGTACTGATACTGGGTGTCGGAGCGCACATCGACATTGTTGAGCACCACACCGAGCACGGTGCCGCCGACGTTTTCCACCGCCTGTTTGACGCGCAGCAGCATTTGGCGCGGCAGCTTGCGATGCTGCACGACGATGAGGGTGAGGTCCGCCTCATTGGCCAGCACCGAGGCGTCGCTGACGCCGAGAATGGGCGGCGAGTCGATGAGCACCAGATCGAAACGGGCCTTTACGTCTTCGATGAGTTCGGACATGCGCTGGGAGTTCAGGAGGCCGGCGCTGTCGGCTGGCAGGAGCCCGCTGGGGAGGAAGTAGAGGTTTTCGACCGGCGTTTGGATGACGACTTCCTCCAGCGGCACCTGGGTGGCCAGGTAGTTGGTGAGTCCGCGGCTGCTGCTCACGTCGAAGAGGGTGTGCAGGCGCGGCCGGCGCAGGTCGGCGTCGATCAGCAGCACGTTGTAGCCGCCTTGAGCGCAGACAAAGGCGAGATTGGTGAGCGTGGTGGACTTGCCTTCGCCGGCGCCGCCACTGACGACGGTGATGCAGTTGGCATTGGGATTCTTGCGGTTGAACTCAATGTTGGTGCGCAGGATGCGGTAGGCCTCGGCATCGGGTGCGAAACCGCTGGACCGGTGCAGCACGCCGACGTCGCGCGGAATGACGGCGAGCACGGGCACGCCGAGAAAGCGCTCGACGTCATCGAGGCTGCGCACGGTGGTGTCGAGGGACTCCAGGCCGAAGGCCAGGCCGGTGCCAAGCATCAAACCGAGCACACCGCCGAGGACGAAATTGAGGAGGATGTTGGGTTTCGCCGGTTTGGGCTCGGGTTCGGCTTTGGTGTAAATGGTCGCGGGCGACTTGACGAGTTCGAGATCGGAGCGCTCCTCGGCGTAGCGTTCCTTGAGCTTGAGCACGAGGTTTTCCAGCTCCTCCAGCTCGCGCTTGGCGGCGATGTAGTCGCTGAGGCCGGCCTGCTGGTCGTGCGCCTCGATTTTGGAGGCTTCGTTGAATTTTTCCAGCTCGGCTTTTTGCGCCTGGGTGGTGGCGAGCTTGTTGTCGAGGCCGGCAATGTGGCTCTTCGTGGTTTCGACGATCAGCGCGGTGGTTTTGTCGATCTGCGCCTGGATGGCGAGCACGTTCGGGTGTTTGCGGCCCAGGCCGGAGTTGAGCAGGCCTTCGAGTTTGACGCTGTACTGGTTGAGTTCCGCCTGCAGGGCGGTGAGGATTTGGTTCTGCAAACGCAAGGCGGAGGCACGTTGGGAAATCTCGTCATTGGTGAGTTTGCCGATCTCCTGCAACTCGGATTGCAAGGCTTGGATCTCCAGATTGATCTTCACCAACTCCTGCTGGCGGGTCATCTCCAGTTGTTCTTCAGGAGTGGCCACTTCATAACCCGGCCGGCGTGAGAACGGGCCGCCATAAGACAGCTCGCCGACGATGCCGGCGGTGCGTTGCGCGGCCAGCTTGCGTTCACGCGCCGAGGTGGCCAGCGCTTCCTGCTCGGTGATTTGCTTGCGGATGGTCTCCAGCGCCTCCTGCTTCTGCATGCGGTCCACGCCGATGCGCTTGTTCATGTAGCTGTCGGCGACGGCATTGGCGACATCGACGGCGAGCTGGCGGTCTTCGTCATAAAACTGGATCTGCACCATGTCGGAGCGCAGCACGGTCTGGATGTCGAGGTTGCCCTTCAAACGCGCCAGGGCGGCCTGCCGCGTCGGCACAGCCCAGCGTTTGGGCAGCTCCAATCCATCCACCACTGGATAAAGCGTCTCCGCCTTGGTGATGGTGTCGATCTCCGTTTTCATCCACTGCTCGGACATCACCATCGCGTCGAAGGAGCGGCGGTCGTCAAAGACATCCACCTTCATGTCCCGGCGTTCGATCCGCATCTCGACCAGCCCGCGGTACTTGCGCGGCATGATGTAGGTGATGATGACGGCGACGCTGAAGACGAGCAGGAAGGCGGAGATGATGAGTCCGAAGCGATTGCGGATGACTTGCCAGGCATCGATTTCGTGGCGGTGCAAATCGGCTTGAGAGGACTTCATGGTTTGTTATTTAACACATCTTAAGTTCTGATCGTTTCAATGAACCAGCGGGCTTGTCGAAACAAGACCGCCGGTCGGGAATGGAAAGTTGAGAGGACGGGAGGGGCGGGCAGGGCAATCAGAAGCTGGCACTCATGCCAAGGGCGACGCGATTGCGGTCAAACTCGCGGGTGGGGTCATCGGAACTGAGCAGGGTGTAGGAGTAATTGGCGTTGAGGCTGACGTTGGACCAAAGCAGGTAGCTGAGGCCGGCGGAAGCGAAGATGGAGTTTTCCGTGACGCTGGGAATTTCATCGCCGCCATCGAAGTCGCTGTACACATAGGACAAGCCGCCGTTGATGCCGAAGCGGCGATCAAATTGATGCCAGGCGTTGATGCCGGTGCGGAGCGAATAACGCGAGTCGTAGCCTTGCAGTTCGCTGCCGTCAAAACCAAGCGCGCTGAACCAGCGGATGGAGGTCTGCCGCGCCACGGCGTAGTCGAGCGCAAATTCGGCATAGGGCGCGGTTTCCTGGGCGCGGTCGGAATTGTAGAACTGGACCCCGCCGCGCACGGAAGTGGTGAGACGCTGGCTCCAGGCATGATCCACACCGGCCAGGGCAAAGTGGTTTTGAGCATCCACGTCCGAACGGTGGCGGTAGTTGATGTATTGGAAGCGGTATTCGCCCACAAGTTGGGTGCGCGGCGTCAGCGAGTAGGAGAATTGTTGCGCGATGATCTGGGAGAGGCGGTCCTCGGACTGGGCGACGAAGTCATCGTCATACAAGATGCCGTCGATGGTGTAGGAGGTCGTGGAGGTGACGCGGCGCGACCAGGCATAGCTGATGTTGAAGTTTTCGTAGCCGTAAAAGTACTGGCCGTTCCACAGCGTGGTGCTGGCGCCCATGGCGGTGTTGGGATCGACTTCGTAGGTGGCGTAGAAGTTGTTGCTGATTTTCAGCCGCTGCGAGAGTTCGTGCACGATGTTGAAGGAGGCACGGGCATTGTAAAAGGTGTCGTCCGCGCGCGGTGCGTCATCCAGGTAATACAAGATGCCGCCGTCGAGTGCCAGGCTCCACGGGGTGCGGCGGTCGTTGTCGGTGTAGGTCATCCCGGCGCCGCCCTGGATGAAGTAGGACTCGATATCGGGGAAGAACTCGCTGTCCTGCTTGTAATCGAGGCTGTCGTAACCGCCGCTGACCCCGACGCTCCAGGTGACCGGCTGCTCGTTGCTGAAGTCCGCTGCCCGTTGGATCGCCAGCAGACCCTGTGCCGAGGCCGTTGCGCCTCCAGCGAGCATGAGTCCAGCTATGAGAAGAGGGATGGTACGCATGGCGGGAGGCGGGGGTTGTTTCAGGGCGTCGCAGTTAACGATTTGCGGCAACGGACCGGGAGATGGGTCTGGTGATACGGCGGCGCGGCTTGTCATCATCGTCCTTGTCATCGGAGCAGACTTTTTCGACGCTGCGGTCATCCACGATGCCGACGCCGCCGGGCGCGATCAAATAAACGCCGCGGATGTCACGAGGAAAGTACGTGTAGTCTTCCACGGGCTCCGGCATGATGGGCAGCACTTCCTTGGCGTATTTGGGGTTTTTCCCCGAGTCCGTGGGATCAGTCGTGGCGGACTCCTCATAAGCCACGGGCACCGCGCCGCCCACACCAGCGCATTCGGTGATGACACCGGCCATCTTGGGAGCGACGGCCAGCGCGGTCTGGACAATCTGCTGCTTCATCACGCTGTCAGCGCGGGAGGCTTCGATGGCGGCTTTGACGATCTCGCAGGCGCAATTTTCACTGATGACCAGCGCGTCTTCGACAATCATCAGCGTTTTGGACGGGTCGGCGGTGACTGCTTTGCGCACATCGTTGGCGATCTCGTCGCACTTGGGTGCGGCTTGGCTCAAGGCGCTGGCACTTTCATGCAGCAAGGCGGCCGCCACCAGCAAACGCAGCGGGAAGAAGAGGGAGTTCGCTTTCATGAGCAGTCAGGAGCTTGAGGTTTCGGTGTCTGGAGCGGGTAGTGGGAATCGAACCCACGTAGCTAGCTTGGAAGGCTAGAGCTCTACCATTGAGCTATACCCGCAATAAACACACAGTATCAGCGAAAATTCCTGAACTGCAAGATATTTTTTAGAATTGAAAGAAATTATCTAAATTTTGAAAATTACAGAAATACTGACATTTTCTTCACTCAGAAGGTCATCTCTTCCAATGCTTGGGTCTCATAGCGAATTTGCAAGCCTTCGCAAGTTTTGAATGCAGGCGATGCCGCGGTTTTCACCGGCCTCATCTGCGGCACTCAATACACGTCGCGGCGGTAGCGCTTGTCTTTCTTCATCTGCTCGACGTAGGCGGCCGCTTCGTCCACGGACATGCCGCCGTGGGTTTCGATGATGGCATGCAGCGCCTGATCCACATCCACCGCCATGCGCGCGGCGTCGCCGCAGATGTAAAAGATGGCGCCCTGCTCCAGCCAGGCCCAGAATTCGGCGCCGGCTTCCGCGATCTTGTGCTGCACGTAAACCTTCTCTGCTTGGTCGCGCGACCAGGCGCAATCCAGGCGGGTCAGCGTGCCATCGGCGAGGTAGCCTTCGAACTCATCTCTGTAAAAAGAGCAGCTTTTGCTACTCACCTCGCCAAAGAACAGCCAAGCCTTGCTTTTGGCGCCGCTGGCTTTGCGCTCCTGCAAAAAGGCGCGGAAAGGAGCGATGCCGGTGCCGGGTCCGCACATGATGACCGGGGTTTCCTCCTCAGGCGCGGGCAGACGGAAGCCCTTGCCGGCGGTGACGAAGACCGGAATTTGAGCGTTGGAGTCGATCCTGGCCAGGAAGGTCGAGGCCACGCCGCCGCGCTCGCGGCCGTGGCTGTGGTAACGCACCGTGGCCACCGTGAGGTGCACCTGCTCTCCCACCGCGCGCTGGCTGGAGGAGATGGAGTAGAGGCGCACGTTGAGCTTTTTGAGCACGCCGCAGAACTCCGCCGGCTCGAATTTGGCGCCGGGGTTTTCCAGCAGCAAATCGATGACAAAACGGCCCCACAGGTAGTCTTTCAGCGGCTGCTTGTTATCCGGAACGAGCAGATCCGTGATCGGGCTGGCGCCGCTGGTCTTCTCGACGATGGCGTTCATCAGCTTTTTATCTGGCTCGGTGATCAGGTAGTAGTTGGTGAGCAGCTCGCGGATGGTGGCCTCGCCGCCCTTGGGATGCGGCACCATTTCGTCGCCACTGAAGTCGAGCGCCGCCAGCGTGTCCTGCACCAGCACGGGGTCGTTGGTGGGCAGTACGGCCAAGCTGTCGCCGGGGATGTATTCGAGCTGGGAACCGGTCAAATCGATCTCATAATGACGGGTGTTCTTGGGCGCTTCCGGCGTGGACAGGTCGTAAGCGCACTTCAAACGCGCGAGGAACGGATTCTTGACGTTGTAAACAGGTTTGCCGGCTTCAGGGGTGCTCATGGACGAAACGGGGGTCAAAATGGGCTGGGAGGATAGGGAGTGGGGGGGGCTTGTCAACCCAGCGGGTCACACAGCAAGACCCGTGCCGCGCGGCCTTGCGCATGCTTTTCGATTGAACAGCGGTCCGGCTTGGCGCGTCTGTTTCTTGGTGTTTAATGGAGGTTTTATGAAGCGGAGGCTTCCCACCTTTTCGCTGGCGAGCGTCTGCGTCCTGCTGGCGTGGTTTGCCGTGCCGGCGATGGGGCAGCTCTTGACCGCTTTTCCGGGGGCGGAAGGCGCGGGAAAATGGACGGTTGGCGGCCGCGGCGGTCGCGTCATCCCGGTGACGAACTTGAAGGACAGCGGTTCCGGCAGTTTGCGCGCGGCGGTGGAGGCCAGCGGACGGCGCACGGTGGTGTTCCGAGTCGGCGGCACGATCTTCCTGAAAAGCCCGCTGCGGGTGCGCGAGCCGTATTTGACCCTGGCCGGCCAGACCGCGCCGGGAGAGGGCATCACGGTCGCGGGGCACGAGTTTCGCATTGAGGCTGGCCAGGTAATCGTGCGCTACCTGCGTTTCCGGCCCGGTGACGTGGCGCGCAAGGACGTCGATGCGGTGAGCGTGGTGAAGGGGAGGAACATCATTCTCGACCACCTCTCCGCCAGTTGGGGCGTGGATGAAACCCTTTCCATCGGCGCCGACGCCAGGGAGGTGACGGTGCAGTGGTGTTTGATCAGTGAGAGCCTGCACGATTCCGTGCATTCGTATGGCGAGCCGCATGGCAAGGGCTCCCTGCTGCGCGGCCGCAACGGCGCGCGCATGAGTTTTTACCACAATCTGTATGCCCATCACGCCGACCGCGTGCCGATGCTTCAGGGCCTGGATCCGGCAGCCAGGGATCCGCTCGGGATCTGGCTCGATTTTCGCAACAACGTCATCTACGACTGGGGCTCCGTCGAGGAAAGCTGGGAGGCGGCGGGCGCCAATCGCAACGACAAGGCCGCCGCGCGCAGCAATTTCGTCAACAACGCCTACCTCAGCGGCCCCGGCACCGCGCGGGGGGTTCTGCCGATCCCGCAGTTTCCTTATTATGCCTACCGCTACTGGGCCTTCGAGGAGCTGTCCACGCACGCGCGCGCCCACTGGGCTGGCAACACCTTTGACGGCCAGCTTTGGAAAAACGCCTCCAATCAGCCGGATCCGACCTGGATGGTATCGGTGCCCAGGGAGGTCGCCAGCGTCTATTTCCTGGCGCAGCCGGTGCCGTTTGAAAACGCCGAACTGCCCACCGTCAGCGCGAATGAGGCGGTGCTGGCCGTGCTCGCCGGCGTGGGGGCCTCGCGCGTCAGCGATCCGGTCGATCTTCGTGTGCTGAACCAAGTGCTCACCCGCACCGGCGGCTTGATCGACTCGCAAACGGACGTCGGCGGCTGGCCGGCGCTGGCAAGCGGGCCCGCGCCGCCGGACCGCGATCGCGATGGTTTACCAGACACTTGGGAGCGCCTGCAGGGATTGAAACCAGGACAGGCCGACAGCGGCAAACGTGCTCCCGATGGCCGCACGTGGCTTGAGCACTACCATGAAGAACTGCTTGATCCGGAAGCAGTGGACCTGACCGTCACCTTCGAAGGCCCTGGCACGGCGACAGCAGCGGAGGCGAGCCTGCCGCTCGGTGGTGGCGCTGCCTTGGCGGTGCTGCCGGAGGCGGGTTACATCGTTGATCGCATCGAGAGCAATGGCGAGCCGTTGAAGGTGACAGCGCTGGATCACACCGGACCGTTGTGGGCGGACACGCACCTGCACTTTGTTTTTGCCCGGCCGCGCATCCCATTGCCGCCGGAGTTTGCGCGCTCCGGGGCGGTGCTGATTGAGCGCGACGTCGCGCTCAACGGCGGGTTAGGCGGCGTGTTGAGCCTGACCGTTTCCACCAGCGGCGCGGTCTCAGGGCGCCTGCGTCATGGCACCCTGGACAAAGCCGTGCGCGGCCGCGTCATCGCGCGGGAAATGGAGTCGCCGAAGCTGCGCTTGGAAGTGCCGGTGGCCAAACAAGCGCCGCTGCGGCTGGATTTGGTGTTTGCCGCGGACGGGTTGATCAGCGGCCAGCTTGCGCAGGGCAGCGCGACGGCGTCGCTGAACGGCTGGCTCAGTCCCTGGCACAGCCACCGCCAGCCGCTGCCGCCGCCGCGTCGCGGCGTGGTTATGGGTGTGCTGAATGAGATGACGGATTTGGGCAGCCCGGTTGAAGCAGGCACCCTGCGCCTGAAAAGCAGAGCCGGCGGCCTCGTCGAAGTGCGCGCGCGGTTTGCCGACGGCCGGATCGCGCTGATCAACACGCGCCTGGGGCCGGACGGCCAGTGGCTGCTGCGCGCCCGCGCGGTGTCCGGGCGTGCCGCCACCCACGGCCGGGGTTGGCTTGATGTGAATGCCGCGCTCAGTGGCAGCCTGACGCGGCTGCTGCCGGACGGCGGCCGTGTTTATGAGGTGAATGCTCCCTGAGCCCGCATTTCAGGGTTGTGCCGCGGCACGAAAATCCGCATGCTGCGTTGCCATGCCCCTTTTGAATCCCAGCCTGCGCCTTCTCAGCGGTCTCGCTTTGAGCCTGCTCGCGGCTGCCTGCTCATCTGGCGACTCCAATGACAGCAGCCAGAAAGCCATGTCGGATTCCATGGCCTCGCGCATGATGCGCATGGATCAGAACAAGCGCAGCTCGTTTGACAGCGCCATGGTGACCAACAGCTCCGACATGGGCCGGCACTTGCAGAAGCGCAAGTTCAAGGCCGCGGACTACGCCGGCAACACCAGCTACAAAGTCCCCAAAACGCTGAAGCAGCGCAGCTTTTCCGGCGCGGATGATGTCAACCGGCTGGGCGCGCAATCGTTCAGCGAGTCGAAGCGGCAGAACCATCAGGCCGACGACCATTTCACCACGAGCAACGCCAGCGAGGCGAAGCGCACCGCGCGCCAGCAGGGCCAGACTTTTTCCGCGGCGGGCGACACCTTCAAGACCAGAGCCTTCTATGAGGCGGCGCGCTCCCAAGCGGAAAACAAACGCCCGGTCATCGTCAAACCGGACGGCGCGCTGTCCGACGAGACACCCTACACCGAGGACGAAATCCGCCGCATGGTGAACCGGCGTTGACGTGGGTTCATAGCTTTCCGCTCACGCCAGGATGCCGCGCACCAACTCGCCGTGCACGTCGGTGAGGCGGAAGTCGCGGCCTTGGTAGCGGAAGGTGAGGCGTTCGTGGTCGAGGCCGAGTTGATGCAGGACGGTGGCGTTGAGGTCGTGCACATGCACCGGGTTCTCGGCGACGTTGAAGCCGAACTCGTCGGTCTTGCCGTAGCTCATGCCGGGTTTGATGCCGCCGCCGGCCATCCACATGGTGTAGGCATCCTTGTGGTGGTCGCGGCCGATGCCGGTTTTTTGGCCGGCGCCGTTCTGGCCCTGACGGATGGGGGTGCGGCCAAATTCGGCGCCCCAGATGACGAGGGTTTCATCGAGCAGGCCGCGCAGCTTGAGGTCGCGGATGAGCGCGGCCATGCCTTGATCGACGTCCTTGGCTTTGGCGGGCAGGCGTTTGTCGAGGCCGCCGTGGTGGTCCCAATCGGCGTCGTAAAGCTGGATCAGGCGCACGCCGCGCTCGACGAGGCGGCGGGCGAGCAGGCAGTTGTTGGCAAAGCTGGCCTTGCCGGGCTGGGCGCCGTACATGTCGAGCGTGGCTTTGGATTCCTTGGAGATGTCCATCAAATCCGGCACGCTGGTCTGCATGCGGTAGGCCATTTCATACTGGCTGATGCGGGTGGCGATCTCGGGGTCGCGCAGGGCGTGGAGCCGCTCTTCGTTGAGGGCCTTGACGGCATCGAGCACCTGGCGGCGGTCGCTGCGGCTGTGGCCCTCTGGATTGCTCAGGAACAGCACGGCATCGCCCTCGGAGCGGAACTGGATGCCCTGATAAACGCTGGGCAGGAAGCCGGTGGACCAGAGCGCGGTTCCCGCGCCGCCGGGCGGGCCGGAGAGCAGCACGACGTAGGCGGGCAGGTCGCTGTTTTCACTGCCGAGGCCGTAAGTGACCCAGGCACCGAAGCTGGGCCGGCCACCCTGGCCGAAGCCGCTGTGCAGGAACATCTGCGCGGGGGCGTGGTTGATCTCCTCGGTGTGCATCGAGTTGATGACGCAGAGTTCGTCAGCGACCCCGGACAGGTGCGGCAGCAGTTCGGACATCCAGATGCCGCTTTGGCCGTGCTGCTTGAACTGGAAGGGGGAGCCCTGCAACTCGTTCTCGGTGCCGATGAAGGCAAAGCGTTTGCCCTCCAGCAGCTCCGGCGGGCAGACCTGGCCGTCGCGCTTTTGCAGCTCCGGTTTGTAATCGAACAAATCCAACTGCGACGGCGCGCCGATCATGTGCAGGTAGATGATGTGCTTCGCCTTCGGCGCGAAGTGCGGGTCGCGCGGAAGCGTCGGATCGGAAGACACCGCCGCGGGCAGATCGCGTGACAGCAGGGAGCCGAGCGCGGTGGCACCGAGACCGAGGCTGCCTTTTTGCAGCAGGGCGCGGCGGGTGGGGGAGTAGAGAGTGGAGGGTGGGGGAGTGGAGGAGAACATGGCGAGCAGGGGTGGGTTAGATTTTCCAATCACTGGCCTTGGAGATCATGGTGACGAGCATGGCGAGGATTTCGTCGTATTCGGCGTAAAGCGGGCGGACTTCATCGGGGGCGAGGTAGTTGCAAGAGACAGCGAATTGGAGCCATGATTGTGTTTCGGCGGCTTCGCTTTCGCTGTCATTGAGCTTGGCGGCAAAGGCGGCGGGATAGCGCCGTTTCCGCCAAGCTTCGGCAAGATTGGCGCACACTGACCGGGACGAGCGGCGAGATTGATCCGTGAGGGAGTATTTTTCTTCCGGGGGGAATCGCTTGCTCAGTTCGAACAACTGCATCGCCACCGCGAAAGCTCGCTGATAAACCTCCAGGTCTGTATGACGACGAATCATCTTCTTGCGAGGTTTTTGTGCGACCTTTGAATTTGACGGAGATGCTTTTTGCATGGGTTGTTGGCGCAAGTTTCACGGTTGCAATTCAATGTTCACGGATTCCTGGACCAGAAAAAGGGTTCTTTGCTCCAATCTACACCGAACTCCCGGGCTGCTGATAATTGGAATGCCTGCTTGTCGATGCCGATCCAATCATGAATGCACCTTGATGCAGCGTCCGAGCGGAAATGCCGCGTTGGCCCCTTCCCAAAGACTCCGCCCGAAAGACTCCCGCATTTGGCGCAAGAAAAGAATGCCAACTCGATCATCTGTGTTTTTGGCGGCTGATCGTAACGCGAAACACACCCAACCATGAGCAAGTGAAACAATGCCAAGCACGGAATGAGGGGTTGCATAGATTTGAATGTGACCGTTCTCGGTGACATATCAACTCTCCACTCTCTACACTCCACTCCCCTACCCCTTGCTGATGCACTCATCCAAATTCAGCAGGGCGCTGGTAACTGCGAACCAGGCGGTTTGTTCATCGGCACCGTGGTCGCGCTGGGTTTGGTGGAGGTTTTTTAGCACGGTGAGTTCGGTGGCGGTGGGCGCGCGGGCGAGGGCGCGGCGGAAGGCGTGGGTGAGCTGCGCGTCGAGGGGGGCGTTGGGTTTTTCTTTCAGCACACGCGCGGCGAAGGCCTCGGCGGCTTCGACGAAGACGGGGTCGTTGAGCAGGGTGAGGGCCTGCAGCGGGGTGTTGCTGCGGGAGCGCTTCACGACGCAGGCCATGCGGGCGGAGGCGTCGAAATTGACGAAGCTGGGGTAGGGCGCGCCGCGCTTGAGCACGACGTAAAGGCCGCGGCGGTACTGCTTTTCACCGGGGCTGACGACGTACTTGTACTGCTGGCCGCCGACCTTGCGCCAGAGGCCGTCGGGCTGCGGCGGGTAGATGGGCGGGCCGCCTTTTTCGGTGCTGAGCAAGCCGGCGATGGCGAGGGCGTTGTCGCGGATGCCCTCGGCGTCGAGGCGGAAGCGCGGACCGCGGGCGTAGAGATGATTGGGATCGTCTTTTTCGATCAGCTCGGGCGTCAGCGCGGCGTCCTGGCAGAAGGTGGCGCTGGTGGTGATGAGGCGCAGCGTTTGCTTCATCGACCAGCCGCTTTCCATGAAGCTGACGGCCAGCCAGTCGAGCAGCTCGGGATGCGTGGGCGGCTCGCCTTTGATGCCGAAGTCCTCGACGGTGGCGACGATGCCGTGGCCGAACAGCTCCGCCCACCAGCGGTTGACGGTGACGCGGGCGGTGAGCGGGTTTTCCTTGGAGACGAGCCAGCGGGCGAGGTCGAGCCGGTTGCCGTGCTCGCTTTGCACGGGTGGCAGGATGGCGGGGGTGCCGGGGCGCACGGCGTCGGCGGGCTGCTTGTAATCGCCGCGTTTGAAGACGGCGGTCATGCGCGGCTCGGGCAGCTCCCGCATGATCTCGGTGCTGGGCGCTTTGAGCGCGTCGAGTTTTTTCCCGAGGGCGGTCATTTGCTGGCGCATGGCGGTCAGAGCGGGCATGGCGAGATCGAAGTGCTCGCGCAGTTGGGCGAGCTGGCGGGCGTTGTGGCGCGGGCGCTGGATGAGGGTGGCGATGGCCTCGGGCAGGGCGGCTGCGGCGACTCCGCCGGTGATGGCGCTGACGCGCACGCGGCCGATGGTCCGGCCGCCGCCGAAATCCTGTTTGAGATGCACCAGCAGCTCCTGCTGCGGGCCGAGGTCCTGGCGGGCGTCGAGTTGATAGACGGCCCAGTGCGGCTTGCCGAACTCGGGGTTGATGGCCCAGCCGCTGCGGCGGTCGCCGTCCACGAGGGTGTTGGCGGGATCGAAGCTGCCCTGGGAGAAACTGGCGCTGGCGGTGCTGAAGCGCAGCGGCTGGCCGGGGTCGTCATTGGTGTCGGCGCGGCGCAGCAGAGCTTCGAAGCGGTTGAGCACGAAGTTGGGCCGCTCGCCGTCGCCACGGCCGGGGCCGTTGCCGGGCAGCGACTCATGAGCGAGGGCTTCCAGTTTGATGCCGGCGAGGTTTTTGAGTGGCGGCAGCTTGAGCGCGAGGTGATAGGTGTCGGTGTCGGGCGCCTTGCCGGTGAGCAGGATGGAGCCGTCTTCCAGTTCGCGGTGACCGGCGCCGCCTTCCGAAACGAACTCGATGACCTCCAGCGGATGCTCGGTCACGGGCTCGGCGAGCTCGCTGCGCATGCGTTCGAGCCAGGTCTCGAAGCTGTTGTCGGCGTTGGCTTGCATTGCTTCCATGCGGGCGGCGAGTGCGGCCTTTTCCTGTTCGAGCTTTTTGCGCTCGGGATTGGGCGCGTCGCCAGTCATCTCAAAGGGCACGCCGTTGAAGGCAATGGAGCCGGGCACGCTGGCTTTTTCGCGCTCGGCTTCCTTCTCGGTGTTGTTAAAGTAGGCGAGCAGGCGGTAGTAGTCCTCCTGGCTGAAGGGATCGTACTTGTGGTTGTGGCACTGGGCGCACTCGAGGGTGCTGCCGAGCCAGACGGCGCCGGTGGTGTTGACGCGGTCGAGCACCTGGTTGATGCGGCTTTCCTCGGGCTCGGTGCCGGCTTCGACGTTGGTGGGCGTGCAGCGGTGGAAGCCGGTGGCGATGATTTGGTCCGCTGTGGCCTCCGGCAGCAAATCGCCGGCGACCTGCTCGATGGTGAATTGATCAAAGGGCATGCCGGCGTTGAGGGCGTTGACGACCCAGTCGCGGAAGCCCCAGACCTCGCGCAGGTCATCGCGCTGGAAGCCGTGGGAGTCGGCGTAGCGGGCGAGGTCGAGCCAGGGCCGCGCCCAGCGCACGCCGAATTCGGGGGAGGCGAGCAGCTCATCGACGCGCGCCTCAATCGCGGCCTGATGATCCGCGGTCGCGGCTTTTTCAAAGGCGGCGACTTGCTCCGGGGTCGGCGGCAGGCCGGTCAGGGCGAGGTGGAGGCGGCGGGCGAGGACGGCGGGCTCGGCGGCAGGGGAGGGACGCAGGCTTTCCTGCTCCAGGCGGGCGAGGATGAAGCGGTCGAGGTCGTTGCGCGGCCAGGCGGCATCACGCAGGGCGGGCGGCGCGGCTTTGACCGGCTTGACGTAGGCCCAGTGGGTGGCGCTGGCGGTTTGCTCCGGCCAGACGGCGCCGTCCGCGATCCAGGCGCGCAGCTTGCCGATCTCGGCTTGGGTGAGCGGTTTGCCACGTCGCGGCATGGCGTCCTTGTCGGAGCGCGGCAGGGCGACACGGCGCAGCAATTCGCTGGCCTCCGGCTGGCCTGCGACAATCACCGGAGCGTGACCGCCGGTGCTGAAAGCATGCTCTTTGGCGTCGAGGCGCAGATCGGCCTTTTGCACGTCGGCGCCGTGGCATTCAAAGCAGGCGCGTTTGAGCACGGGCAGCACTTCCTTGGCAAAATCCACCGCGCCGGATGCGGGGACAGCAAGGGCGAGGGCGAGCAAAAAGCCGGGCAACGAACGGGGCATGCGGCGGGAACGACTGAGCGGGCGGCGCTCTTGCAACCGCGGAGGAACCGGCCGGATATGCCAACTATTGACAGGGAATGCCCATTTTGAGTAAGATGCCATTATTCCTGCTGCGGACTTTGGCCGTTTGGCATCACGGCTGGGGTGACTGTGGCAAAACCAAACTGCCATTGTCATGAAACGCACCCGCTCCTCCGCCCTCGCCGGACTCCGCCGCCCAGGTTACACCCTGGTTGAACTGCTGGTCGTCATCGGCCTCATCGCCGTGCTGGCTTCGCTGGCGTTCACCGTCACCCGCGCGGTGATGGTCAACGCTTATAAGATGCAAACGAAGGTCATGCTCGCGGACATTGAAAACGCGGTGAACAGCTACTTCACCGATTACCACCGCCTGCCGTTGGCCGGAGCGGGCGAAGAGCCGGTGCGCATGAACCAGGGCAACGACCTCGTCGCGATCCTCATCGGCGAGGTGGCCGGTCCAGGCACCGCCAATCCGGCGGGCAGACCTTTTTTGACGCCCAGACCCGCGCGCAACGGCCGCAACGGCCTGATCGAAACAAGCGGCGCGCCGCCCTCGCTGGTGGATCGCTGGGGCAATCCTTTTTTCATCGCGCTGGACATGGACCACGACGCCAGCGTGCCGAATCCGGACCGGGTGAACGAGGATGGCGCCATTGCCGGGGACGCCCCGCCGCGGTTGCGCCAGCGGGTGGCGGTGTTTTCCGCCGGACCAGACGGCAAAAAGGCCACGCGCGACGACATCGTTTCCTGGCGCTGAGGGCGGCTTTGCGCGTTCAGGCAAGGACGCGTATTGACGCGGTGGCGGGAAAGTTGGTAAATTCGCGGGAATTCCGGGATTTGTGACCACGCCTCCAACTGGTGAGCGCGGAGCTTCCCGGCATGATCCATTCCAAAACTCCATCCACGCATGAAAAACCCTCCGCACGTTTCCATCACCCGGCGCTCCAAGCGCGGCTTCACCCTCATCGAGTTGCTGGTCGTCATCGGCATTATCGCCATTCTCGCCTCGCTGGCGTTCCCGGTCACCCAGGCGGTCCTGCAGCGCGCTTACAAATTGAAGGCGCAGGCGACGGTGAAGGACATCCAAGTCGCCATCAACAACTACGTCACCGAATACAACCGCCTGCCGCAGCAGGGCAATGCGGAAGCGCCCATGATGACGGATGGGAGCAGCACCTTGGTCAGCGTGCTCATGGGCGAGGAATCCTCCTCCAGTCAGAACAACATGAATCCGCGCGGCATCCAGTTCCTCAACGTCAACATGGCCAAAAACAAGCGCGGCGGTTTGGTGGACAATGGCGGCCAGCTCTCGCTGCTCGACAACTGGGGCAACCCTTATTACGTCATCATGGATGGCAACTACGACAACAAGGTCGCCAACCCGGACGTGCAGAACGACGATCAAAATGTCTCGCGTGACGCCGCACCGCAACTGCGCACCCGTGCCGCGGTTTTCAGCATGGGACCCGACGGCGAGCAAAACACGAAGGACGATATCGTTTCGTGGCGTTAAGCGCCCGTCTCCGTATGGGGGAACCCTTGACGCCGGGCCGCGCGCCCGGCGTCTTCATTTCAAGCCATCGCTCAATCATGACCCGCCTCTTCTCCGTATTTTTCCTCTTGCCAATCGCTTTGAGCGCCGCCGCTCCCGAGCCGCAGCGTTTCACTCTGTCCGCGCGCGCCAGCGAGCTGGACCCTCGCGCCAGACCGCATCCGGAAATCGACTTCGTCTTTGAAAAGGGCGGCAAACCGCAGGACGTGCAAAACGCCGCGGTGGACACACGGGTGCCCGCGCGCGGCAAGCTGGTGATCTGGTTGATGGGCCACAACGACGCCCTCTTTCAGCGTCTCAACAGCTACGGCCTGCACGCGATCCAGGTGCACTACGCCAACAAATGGTTCGGCATCGTCAAGCCCAAGGACCGCATGGCGCGCGGCTTCATCCGGCTCGAGGCCGCCACCGGCGAGGACGTGAGCGACCAGATCGATGTCCCGAAGCCCGACGGCATGATGGAGCGTGCCTATCAGTTCGTGAAGTGGCTGGCCAAGGAAAACCCGGCCGGCCAGTGGGGGCAGTTTTTGACGGAGGACGGCGCCGGCATTCGCTGGGACAAAGTCATCATCAGCGGCAGCTCGCACGGCTCCACCACCGCCGCGCGTTTTGCCAAGCACGTGGCCGTTGATCGCGTGGTCATGCTCTGCGGCCCGCGCGATCAGGAGCAGGACTGGCAGGCCATCCCCTCCGCCACCGATCCGCGGCGCTACTTCGGCTTCACCCACGTGCTCGACGGCGGCTGGACGGGCGACCACTACTGCCGCTCCTGGGAACTGCTCGGCCTGCATGAGTTTGGCCCCATCGTCAACGTCGATGGCAGCGCGCCGCCGTACGAAAACAGCCGCCGTCTCATCTCCAACGCTGATGTCGGCGGCGATGCCAAAAAGGCCCACGGCGCGGTCACGCCGGGCAAAAACTCGCCCCAAGCCGCCGACGGCAGTTTGCTCTACGAATCGGTTTGGAAATACCTCTACACTCATCCGGTGGAGCTGACCGGCAAGCCGGGCGAGGTCGATCCCGATTGCAAGCAGGATCACCCGCTCGGCAAGTGAGAGAAAGTGAATGAGGAAGGGAGGAAAGCAGGAGAGAAAACGTTGCACTGCCAAGCGCGCACGTTTGCATTGATTTGAGTTCTTTTTCCTGCCTTCCTGTTTTCCTCATTCAAAAACTCACCGGAGATGGAACTTCGCCAATTGCGCTCCTTCATCGCGGTGGCGGAGGATGGTGTCATCAGCCATGCCGCCAAGCGCCTGCGTTTGACCCAGTCCGCGCTGAGCCGCCAGATCAAGGCGTTGGAGGAGGACCTCGGCGTCACCCTGCTGGAGCGCGGCGCGCATTCCGTGCGCCTGACCCAGGAGGGCGAGGTGCTGCTGCGCGAGGGCCGCGCGGTGATCGAGCGCGCGGAAGCCGCCGAGCAGCGTGTGCGCGCCGCCGGCCGGTCGGTCACGCTGCGGGTGGGTTACGCGCCGTCCTTGACGGCGGGCCTGCTGCCTGCTGCCATCGCCGCCTTCACCCAGCGGCATCCACGCGTGCGGGTGGAGTTGCTGGATCTGTCCAGCGAGGAGATGCGCGCCGGACTTGAGGCCGGCGCGCTGGATGTGGTGGTCACGGTGTTGCCGGCCAAACCGGACCCGGAAACGCGCTGGACCGTGCTGCGCGCCGAGGCCTGGCGGTTGGCGGTAGGGGAGGCGCATCCCCTGCGCGCGAAAAAAAGCATCGCTCCCGCTGACCTTGACAACCAGCGCCTGCTGCTCTTTTGCCAGCGCGACTACCCCGAGTACTGGCAGCGTGTCACCGCCTGGTTCAAAGCACAGGGCATCAACGCCCGCGTGGCTGGCGAGTACGACGGCGCCAACAGCCTGATCGCCGCGGTGGAGGCCGGCCTCGGCGCCGCGCTGGTGGTGGAGCGCATGGCCTGCTCCTTTCCGCGCGTGGCCTTGAAGCCGCTCAAACCCGCTCCCGAACCCGCACAAATCGCCGCCGGCCTGCCCGCGGACAAAGCGGATGAACCCATGCTGCGGGTGTTTGTGGAAGAGCTGAAGCGTGCGGCGGAATCGGGTTGAGGAGGGCGACGCGCCCAGAGGCGCAGCGCCGCTTCCGTCTTTTCAAGGGAGACACGGGCAGCGCATGGGCATTCAGGCAGGATGCCTGAATGACTCCTCTCAGGCTGGAAGCCTGAACTACTTACTCAAATGGCCGGATGACGGCGTTCAGCGTCTTTGCTGCACGTTGATGTAGCGGGTGCTGGCACGTTCCTGCTTGCCCTGTTTGATAAGATCGTCTTTTTCCTTTTGGGTGAGGTCGAGAGTTTGCAGCCAAAGCAAGGCGTTCTGAGGATCGGCCACCAGCCAGCGTATCGCGACATTCTTGAAAACGTCCTTCCGGGCTTGCGGATCGGGAATGGCGTTCGCCCATTGGATGGCGGATTGAGGATTGGCTCCGGCGATGGTCGTGGCATAACCTGCGATGACCAAATCGCGGTCCGTGGAATCCGGCTGCCGGTTGAGCCATTCGGCGGCGGCTTGGGCATTGTCCTTGGCCCAGGTTTCGCCAAGCTTTTGCAAAGAGTAGTCCCGCATCCGGGAATCCGGCAGATCATTGAACGCAGCGACGGCTTGGGCGTAGCGTCCGTTTCGCACATGCTGATCAGCCAAAAGCCTGACAATATCGCTTTTGAATTTGCCGGCAGGCAGGCGTTCGATGAGGCTGGCTTGCTCGGCGGGAGTGAGATTCCACAATGTCTCGGAAATAGAGAATGCTGGGTTTTCGAAATCCGCGGCTTCCGGATTGACGGCCAAGTAATCGAAAACGGCAGCTGGATTTTGCCTCAGCCATTTCACAAGGATATCGCCCTGAGCTTTTTTTTTCACACTTGCATAGTCGGGTTGATTCAGCAACTCCAGAGCCTTGGTTGGATCCTGGCTTGCCACTCTGGTGATGTGCAGCCTGAGAAGGGCGTCACGATGGTCTGGCTCCGCTTGCGTCAATGCCCAGCGCAAAGCGGCATCCGCGTCCCGGTTGTACCACTCGCTAATGACAAATTCAACGGAGCTTTGCCTGGCTGCGGCAGTGGGCAGTGCGAGTGCTTGCTGCAAAGCCAGTTCCGGGTTCACGCGAGAGAGGAGGAAGATGGCGCTCGCGAGAACCGAGGAATCCACCGGCAGCTCAGGATGCTGTTTCCAATAGGAGAGGGCGGCGGGCAGATCGCTTTGGCCCCACTCGCGGAATACTTCCCGTAAAGCTTTTTTTCGCGCATGGCCCATGTCCATGCCGAGAGACATGGCGAGGTCAACGGCGGCGAGGGGGTTTGATTTGGCAAGTTCACCCGCAACGGCGGCCGTCGCAAACTCGCGGCCTAGTTTTTCGCTCAATGCCAGCGCGGCCTTCCAAGCCCCGTCAAAGTCTTTGGCCGCCCAAGCGCGGAAGAGTTCGGTTCGCAGGAAGAGAACATCATATTCCCTCTTTGACTGCAAATGATGCAGCGCCTGCTGAATTTCAGCAAGGCTCAGATTGCGGATGAACCGCTCGATGGATTTGGCATCGTTGTTTTTGAGCAGTTCTTCAAGCGAGCGAATCAAGGAGTTGCCGGCTTGCTGGTTGCGGGGAACGCCGCCTTTTTCTTGAGTGGAGGAATGGGGCGGAGCGGTCGTGCCGTCGCGGTCCAGGCTGGAAACAGCGGCTTGTGGCCGGTCACGGGAAACGAGATGGCGGTCCGCAAGGATGCCTGCCCCGCCACCGAGGACGAAGCAGACGAGAGGAATGACGAGCCGCGACGACATGCCGCTTAACCTGCCAAATCGGGCCGGTTGCGGTCAAGCTTTTTGAGCTTGGTCCGCCGTTGCGGCTCCTCCCTCAAAAAATCCTGTCCATCCTGCTCATCCTGAAATCCTGTCAAAAAATCGAGGACGAGCAGGAGGAGGGGGACGACGATGGGCAGGCGTCAGACACTGAGCGGAGTCCAGGCGGCGTTGGCTTTGCCGGAGGCGACCACGGCTTCGATGAAGGCCATGCCGCGCACGCCGTCCTCGATCTTCGGGAAGTCGTTTTCGATCTCGGTGGGTTCTTTGCCTTCAATCCGCGCGCGGATGGTGCTGGCGAAGTTCTTGTAGAGGTTGGCGAAGGCTTCCAAATAACCTTCCGGATGCGCGGGCGGGGTGCGCGTGGCGGCGGCGGCGGCGGCGCCGAGGTAGCCGTTGGCGGTGCGATAGACCTGCATTGGCTGGTCCATCCATTTCACGAGCATCGTGTTCGGCTCTTTTTGATGCCACTCGATGCCGCCCTTTTCGCCGTAAACACGGATGCTGAGGTTGTTTTCCTCGCCGACGCTGATTTGCGAGCAGTGCAGCACGCCCTTGGCGCCGCCTTCGAAGCGCAGCAGGATGTTGGCGTCGTCGTCGAGCAGGCGGCCTTCGACAAAGGTGGTGAGGTCGGCGGCCAGCTCGCTGATTTTGAGGCCGGTGACGTATTCCGCCAAGTTCTCGGCGTGGGTGCCGATGTCGCCGACGCAGCCGGCGGCGCCGGACTTGCTGGGGTCGGTGCGCCAGGCGGCCTGCTTTTGGCCGCTCTCTTCGATCTTGGTGGCGAGCCAGCCCTGCGGGTATTCGACGACCACTTTGCGAATCTTGCCGAGCTTGCCGGCGGCGATCATGGCGCGCGCTTCTTTGATGAGCGGGTAGCCGGTGTAGTTGTGGGTGAGGCCGTAGATCAGGCCGGTTTTTTTCACCAGCCCGGCCAGTTCCTTCGCCTCGGCCAGGTTGAAGGTGGCGGGTTTGTCGCTGAGCACGTGGAAGCCGTTTTCCAAGGCCAGTTTGGCGGGCGGGAAGTGCATGTGATTGGGCGTGACGATGGCGATGAAGTCCATGCGCTGGCCGGCGGGCAGGGCGGCCTCGCCCTGGATCATGTCCACAAAGCTGCCGTAGCAGCGGTCCGGCGGCAGGAAGAGGTCAGCCCCGCTGTCTTTCGATTTTTGCGGGTCGGAGGAGAAGGCGCCGCAGACCAGCTCGATCTGCTGGTCCATCGCCGCAGCGATGCGATGAACTGCTCCGATGAACGCGCCGCGTCCACCACCGACCATGCCATAACGAATTTTCCGGCTCATAAAAACGGGTGCTTGGGGTTGGATGTGAGCGCGCAGCTTGGCGCAAGCCCGCCCCTGCGGTCAAGCCGGGCGTGCGCGAAAAAGCAGCCTTTTCCCCGCGCTCCACGGGTTTTTGACAGGATGGACAGGATTTTTTGGATGAACGGGATTGGGAAAAGGAGTTGGGTCGGAAGCAGGCGGCGATTGCATTCCCCTGGCGGGGACGGAAAGGTTGGGGCATGTCGTTTAGGCCAATGGCAAAACCTTCTCCCGCCTCTGTGCCTCTCTGTGGTGGAAAACAAGGATTCACCACAGAGTGCACAGAAGAACACAGAGGTTTTGCAAGAGGCTCGTTTGTGTTGTCGGAGGAGCCGATCGTTTCTGGGCTGGCGCCTTTTGCGCCGGAGGAGGGCGCGGAGGTGCGTTTTTTGGGCATCGTGCGCGGCAGTGAGGCGGGCGAGCCCATCCGCGGCATCGACTACAGTGCCTACCTGCCGATGGCGGAAAAGACGCTGGCCAGCCTGCTTGAAACCGGTCGCAACAGCCACGGCCCGCACCGCGTCTTCGTCCAGCACCGCCTCGGTTTCGTCGCGGCCGAGCAGCCCAGCCTGCTGCTCTGCGTGCAGACCAAACACAGCGCCGAGGCCTTTGCCATCTGCCAGTGGTACCTCCATCAAATCAAGACCTCCGTGCCCATTTGGAAGCAGCCGGTGTCACGAGCCTCGCCTGCCCCCGATTAAAATTCCCCGGTCACAGCGGCTTGCAAAGCCTGCGTGACCGGCTAAGCTGTCCGTTCTCGCAGCGGCGATCTAGGAAGGGTGGCTGAGCTCGGTTTAAGGCACTCGACTCGAAATCGAACGTGGGGTAAAACTCACCGCGGGTTCGAATCCCGCCCCTTCCGCCATTATGATCCGAATGCGAACTCGCGATATGATTTCCGCAACTCCTTGAAACCAAGTCACTTGCGTAAAGGTCCAAGTTTACCGCAAACCACTGAGTTCGTATTTGAGTGCTCCAGGTATGCGGATTCCCCGGAATCGGTTCCTTTTCCGGGTCAAGCCGGTTAACTCGAACCTGCCGCAGCAGCAGCTTCAGGAGGTCGCATTGTTCCTCGAAGGGAATGCCGCCGATGGTCTTCTCGAAGTCCAAGAGGTTCTTCGCCACAAGGTGCTCGTCCGTCACCGCTCGCTCGCGGTACGCGATGTCGATCTTGACCTTCTCGATTTCCCGTTCCAGCTCGTGCTTCTGCTTCGCCAAGTCCTCCGCCGCCGCGAGGGTTTCCCGCCCAAAGTGCGCGGAATCGGTTTTGCGAACCATCGTGAGGTAGCGCTGAAGTTCCTCGCTCATGTCGGTGTGCTGGCGCTGAAGCTGCGCGAGCTTCGTTTTCA
>CAZKMS010000016.1:0-53658 GCA_964553805.1 uncultured Verrucomicrobiaceae bacterium | reverse complement strand
ATGTCTCCGGCTCCATGAACCAGCCGGACAAGCTCCCCCTCGTCAAGGAAAGCCTGCGCCTGCTCGTCGAGCGCCTCGATGAAAAGGACCGCGTCGCCATTGTCACCTACGCCGGCAGCAGCGGCCTCGTGTTGACCCCCACCGGCGGCAACGAAAAACAGCGCATCCTCGCCGCCATCGACAACCTCGCGCCCGGCGGCTCCACCCACGGCAGCGCCGGCATCCAGCTCGCTTACGAGCAAGCCATCGCCGGTTTCATCCCCGAGGGCGTCAACCGCGTCCTGCTTTGCACCGATGGCGACTTCAACGTCGGCGTCTCCTCCCCCGAGGAGCTGGAAAAGCTCATCACCGAGAAAGCCCGCTCCGGCGTCTTCCTCAGCGTGCTCGGTTACGGCACCGGCAACCTCAAGGACCGCACCATGGAAACCCTGGCCGACAAAGGCAACGGCAACTACGCCTACATCGACAGTCTCAGCGAGGCGCGCAAGACCCTCGTCGAGCAAATGACCGGCACCCTCATCACCATCGCCAAGGACGTGAAAATCCAGGTCGAGTTCAACCCCGCCCAAGTCGCCGCCTACCGCCTCATCGGTTACGAAAACCGCCTCCTGGCCAAGGAAGACTTCAACGACGACACCAAGGACGCCGGCGAGATCGGTGCCGGCCACAGCGTCACCGCCCTTTACGAGATCGTCCCCGCTGGCGTCACCCCCGCCGCCGGCCCGGTGGACCCACTCAAATACCAGTCCGTCCCCGCCGCTGCCGCCGCTGCCGCCGCGCCCCCGCCCGGCGCGCCCGCGCCGGCCGAGCCCGCCTCCAGCGAGCTGCTCACCGTCAAACTCCGCTACAAAGCCCCGGACGGCGACACCAGCCAGCTCATCGAAGTTCCGGTGACCGACGACGAAAAAACCCCGCTCGCCCGCGCCAGCGCCGAATTCAAATTCACCGCCGCCGCCGCCGCCTACGGCCTGATGCTGCGCCAGAGCAGCTACCGCGGCACGCTCACCTGGGAGCAGATCCGCCAGCTCGCCCTCGAAGGCAAAGGCAGCGATCCTCACGGCTACCGCGCCGAGTTCATCCAGCTCATCGACAAAGTCCGCGGCCTGCTGCCCGCGCAGCATTAAGCCTCCGCCACACCCAGCTCCTGCCACACCCGCCGCGCGCTCCAGCCGCCTTCCCGAAGGTGGCGCAGCGCGCGCGCCTCGTCCCTCTTCGCCAGCCGCCTTCCTTCCGCATCCGTGATCAGGCGATGGTGCTTCCAAACCGGCGCCGGCAAACCCAGCAGCGCCTGCAGCAGCCGGTGCACGTGCGTGGCCTCCAGCAAATCCTGCCCGCGCGTCACCAGCGTCACCCCCTGCAGCGCGTCGTCCACCACCACCGCCAGGTGATAACTCGTCGGCGTCTCCTTGCGCGCCAGCACCACATCGCCAAAGACTTCCGGCCGCGCCTCAAACTCGCCCCGTGCCAGGTCCCGCCAGCGCAACTCCCCGCTCACTTGCGCCCGCGCCGCCGCCACATCCAGGCGCAGCGCATAGGCCTCCCCTTCCGCCACCCGCCGTTGCCGCTCGTCCGCTGACAACCCGCGGCAGGTCCCCGGATAAAGCGCCCCGTCCGGCCCATGCGGCGCCTGCGCCATGCGCGCCACCTCCTCCTGGATCGCCTTGCGCGTGCAAAAGCAAGGGTACAACAGCCCCATCGCCTCCAGCCGCGCCAGCGCCGCGCGATAGTCCGCCCAGTGCTCGCTCTGCCGCCGCACCGGCTCCTCAAACTCCAGCCCCAGCCAGCGCAGATCCTCGCGGATCCCCGCCTCATACTCCGCCTTCACCCGCGTGCCGTCGATGTCCTCCAGCCGCAGCAAAAACCGCCCGCCAGCGCGCCGCGCCTCCTTCCACGCAAACCACGCCGCATAGGCATGCCCCAGGTGCAGCCACCCGGTCGGACTCGGCGCAAATCGGGTCACTTCCATGACAGACGAAAGACGGGAAGAGGCAAGATACAAGATGCGAGATACAAGACACCAGATGGTCAGACATCAGAGAGCAACCCCGCCCTCCTACTCCTCGCACTCCTCCTCACCCAAACTCCTCCTTGGTACCCTCCACAAATCCTGTTAATCCTACCCCAATCCTGTTCATCCTGTCGAAATCCGCGTTCATCCTGTCAAAACTCCGCCGCCCATGCCCATCCCCTCTTTGATCGAAAAAAAACGCGACGGCGGCCAGCTCACCGATGCGGAAATCCGCCACCTCATCGCCGCCTTCACCTCCGGCGAGATGCCCGAGTACCAAATGGCTGCGCTCGCCATGGCCATCTTTTTCCGCGGCATGACCCCCGAGGAAACCAGCGCCCTCACCGATGCCATGCTGCATTCGGGTGATGTGCTATCCTGGCCGGACGACGCCCCGCCGCGCGTGGACAAGCACAGCACCGGCGGCATCGGCGACAAAACCTCCCTCGTGCTCGCTCCGCTGCTGGCCTGCGACGGTCTTTGGGTGCCGATGATCTCCGGCCGCGGCCTTGGCATCACCGGCGGCACGCTCGACAAACTCGAGTCCATCCCCGGCTTCACCACCCAGCTCAGCGAGCCCGACCTCCGCAAGGTCATCGAGCGACTCGGCTGCGTCATGATCGGCCAGACCTCCCGCATTTGTCCCGCCGACAAAAAACTCTACGCCCTGCGCGACGTCACCGGCACCGTGCAGAGCATCCCGCTCATCACCGCCAGCATCATGAGCAAAAAGCTCGCCGAAGGCCTCAACCGCCTCGTGCTTGATGTCAAATACGGCAGCGGCGCCTTCATGCAGACCGAGGCCGAGGCGCGCGAGCTTGCCGCCTCTCTCACCCGCGTCGGTGAAGCCCTCGGCGTGCGCACCACCGCCCTGCTCAACCCCATGAGCGAGCCCACCGGCCGCGCCGTCGGCAACGCCCTGGAGGTCGCCGAGTGCGTCGAGTGCCTGCAAGGCCGCGGCCCCGCCGACCTGGAGGCGATCATCCTCGACCTCGCCACCGCCGTCAGCGACACCCCGCGCGCGCAGCTCGCCGCCCGTCTGCGCGATGGCAGCGCCTGGGCGCGCTTTCAGCAAATGGTCGAAGCCCAGGGCGGTGACCCCGCCTTGTTGGAAACCCTCACCACCAGCGTGCACCCCGCCCCGGTCATCGTCGAAGTTAAAGCCGGCCGCAGCGGCCAGTTCACCCGCCTGGACGCCGGCGTCATCGGCCAGACCATGCTCGAACTCGGCGCCGGACGCGCCAAAGCCAGCGATCCCATCGACCCCGCCGTCGGCCTCGACCAGCTCCTCAAAACCGGCGCCGCTGTGCAGACCGGCGACGTCCTCCTCCGCCTCCACGCCCGCACCGAGGCCGCCGCCGATGCTGCTCGTCAAACTCTCGCCGCGGGCATCAGCATTGAGTGATGCGTCAAGTAGAGAGCGGAACGGCGGCCTTTATGACCCTTACCAGTCCGCCCAAAGCATGCCACCTTGACTCCTGAACGAGCTGCTTCAGCGCATCACCGTCTACCCCAGGCAATGCGGAGGCAGGCCTTGCGTGCGAGGCATGCGCATCCGCGTCAGTGATGTGCTGGACCTTTATGTTTCCGGCTTGGACGCCCGGCAGATCCTGGATGAAATGCCCGATCTGGAGGCGGACGATCTGCGTGCCTGCCTGCTCTACGCCCGGCTCCGGGCAGATCACCCCGTGCTGGCCGCATGATCATTTGGGTGGACGCACAGCTCTCCCCGCGCATCGCTCGTGGGTTGACGAAGGAGTTTGGCGTTACCGCACTGCCCCTGCGGGAGATCGGCTTGAGAGATGCCGAAGATGAGCAGATTTACCACGCGCACGGCATGCAGCCGCCGCCGTGCTGACCAAAGACAGCGACTTTCAGAATTTGGTTCATCCAGGAAGCGGGTGCATTCCAGGGGGCGAGGCCTTCGCGCTTTTGGATGCTGGAGGTCCAGTAGGCCGGCACCGGTCCGGTCTGGAACGATGCTTGGCGCGGCAGCGTCTTGGACGGCGGCGGCAAAGCGCAGCGACGACACTGCTTTGAAGGCCGGTTCAAGTTTCTTGGGGAGCGCCCCGGAACACGCGAGGCCGCCTGTACTCTCCCATTCTGAGCCAGTCGCATCCAGTTCTCCGCACCCACTTCCCGGATGCATCGCACTTCCGATGCCGTAGAGCAATACGCCAACCCATTCTCGAAAAATGGATTGATAATCCATCCGCTCATGTTAAAACCGCTTCATGGCGTTATCGATCCGCGTCAACGCTGCGCCGCGCAAACGCCGGCATGTAGCGACCTGGGTCTTGTTGCTCGGATTTCTCGGCCTCAGCACCGGCCAACTGCCGGCGGCCGGACCACGAGCGGTTGGTTGGGGATCCAACGCTAGAGGTCAAGCTTCCCCTCCCCCTGATCTTTCCAAGGTGGCCGCCATCTCCGCGGGCTACGAACACAATTTGATACTGACCAACGATGGCATTGTCTTCGCCTGGGGGGGACAGAATGGCTCTGGCCAATACAATTCTCCCCTGGACTTGACCGGTGTCATTGCCGTGGCCATCGGAAGCAATCACAGCCTGGCTTTGAAGAACAACGGCACCGTCGTCGCCTGGGGCGGGAACAATCGGGGGCAAGCCAATGTTCCTGCTGGCCTGACCGGTGTCATCGCCATCGCCGCGGGCCAAGAATACAGTCTGGCTTTGAAAAACGACGGCACCGTCGTCGCCTGGGGCAGGAACGATCTGGGGCAACTCAATGTTCCTGTTGACTTGACCGGTGTCATTGCCATTTCCACGGGCTTCAATCATAGCCTGGCTTTGAAGAGCGACGGCAGCGTCGTCGCCTGGGGCTATGGCGGCAATGGCGAGACGACAGTGCCCGCCGGGTTAAACAGTGTCATTGCCATCGCCGCCGGCGGAGCGCACAGCCTGGCCGTGAAGAGCGATGGTTCCGTCGTCGCCTGGGGGCTGAATAACGCGAATCAAACCCTGGTTCCCGCGGGCTTGACAGATGTCGTTGCCGTTGCCGCCGGATCCAACCACAGTCTGGCGTTGAGGGATGACGGCGCCGTTGTCGGCTGGGGGAGCAATGGCAGCGGCCAAGCCACTGTTCCCGCCGGCTTGACGGATGTCGTGGCCGTCGCCGCCGGAGCATTCCACAGCCTGGCCTTGAAAAGCGATGGCGCCATCGTCGCCTGGGGAGCGTATAACAGCGGCTCCGGCACAACCCAGGGCAGGGTTCCCGCCTATCTGACCGAGCCAGTGCAAGCCATTGCCGCGGGGGAAGGACATTCACTGGCCTTGCAAGCCGATGGCACCGTCATCGCCTGGGGTTCCAATGAGAGGGGGCAAATCGATGTTCCTCCGGACTTGACGGGTGTCATTGCCGTGTCCGGCGGAGGACAGCACAGCATGGCTTTGAAAAGCGATGGCACCGTCGTCGCCTGGGGGCAGAACAGCGGCGGCCAGGCCACTGCTCCCCCGGGCTTGACCGGTGTCATCGCCATCTCCGCCGGAAGATACCACAGTCTGGCTCTCAAGAGCGACGGCACCGTCGCCGCTTGGGGTGAAAATGCCTTTGGCCAGGGATCGTTCCCCCCGGGTTTGGCGGATGTCACCGCCATCTCCGCCGGGCCATTCTACAACCTCGTCCTAAAGGAAAACGGCACAGTCGCCGCTTGGGGAGCCAATAGCTGGGGCCAAACCACTGTCCCCGCCGGCTTGACGAATGTCATCGCCATCGCCGCCGGAGGCGATCACTGCCTGGCCTTGAAAAGCAATGGCACCGTGGTCGCCTGGGGACGCAATATCGAAGGGCAAAGCAATGTTCCCGCCGGATTGAACAACGTGGTTGCCATCGCCGTCGGAGTGAACCACAGCCTGGCTTTGAAAAATGACGGCAGCATCGTTGCCTGGGGTTCCAATTCCCATGGCCAGGGAACAGTTCCCGCCGGCTTGACCGGTGTGACTGCCATTGCCGCGGGATGGGATCAGAATCTCGCCATCATAGGCAAGTTTCTGGAGCAATTCGAGGCCGCAAGCGCCAATCTTGGAGCCGTGGAGGCGGGGTTTGAGGACAACAATGCGCTCGATACCCTGTCGATAAACGCCAGCACGCATTTCCAACTGGTGGACCTCGTGGATGACAGCCCCGGCACCGGTCCCGAATGCGTTTATGCCCATGCGGTCATCGTGCCGGCCAACAGCACACTGGACCTGAACGGGCTGAAACTCTATGCCCGCCATACCCTGATCCAGGGGCAGGTCATCAACGGCACGGTCCGGCAACTGGCTGCCTCTTCCAGCCCGATCCCGTGGAATACCGCAACGCCGGGAAACATCGCCGAAGCCGGGGCACTGGGCGAGTGGACATTCTTCGCCCATGCCGGCAAGGTCCTCACCATTGTGGCGGACACCGGCGGCGATGCCGTTGCATCTCCCGCCCTGGGTTATGTCCGCGTCAGCCTCGTCAATGCGGAGGGACAAACCATTGCCGCTGCCGAAAACACGGAAGCCGGCCAGACAGTCCTGCTCGCCAATCTGGCCGTGCCCGCCGCCGGCGTTTACAAGATCCATGTCCATGCCGCCTCCGCGCAGATCACCGCCACCGGCAACTACCGGGTCACGGTCTGGGATACAGCGCTTGATTTCCAACCCCTGATCCTGAACCAGCAGCACCTCGGCCACATTGGAACCCCTTACGATGTGGACCACTGGACCTTTTGGGGCAATGCGAACCATCAAGTGCAATTCGACCTCATCAACGCCTCGGCCGCAGGTGCCTCTTTCACCTTGCGCGGCCCTGGCGACTGGGTTGGCTTCGCGGCTCTTTCGTCCGATTCCGATCCGATCTCTCTTCCTGCAACCGGCAGTTATACCCTTACCGCCACAGGCACGGGCGCATCCACCCAACTCGCCTATGCCTTTCGTTTGCAGGAAATGCAGCCGGCACCTCTTGCTGTGAACACCCCCCACCATGGACAGTTCGATGGCAGCGGCGAGGCTTTTCTGTTCCAGTTGGAGGTTCTCGAAGGCGGACCATTGCATCTGGTTCTCCAAAACAGCGGCACCGGCAATCACACGGAAATTTATGCCTCCCGCTCATCAAGCCCAACCCGCACCAATCACGAATTAGCCTCCTCTTCCGGTCCCGGAGCCAATCGCAACCTCTTCATTCCCTATGCCCCCTCCGGCTCTGTCTGGTACTTTCTGGTCTATGCTGGCCAAGTCGCAGTTCCCGGGGCATTCACCCTGGAAGCACGCATGACAAGCATCATGCTCAGCGCATTGCCCACCACCAGCCAGGCTTTCAATACCCCCGCCTCATTGACCATCCTGGGCGCGGGTTTCCAGCAGGGCGCCGTGGTGGAACTGGTGGCAGACACCGGCGAAGTCTATGCCGCCACGGAAGTGCAGGTGGACGCCTACGACCGGCTCACGGCCAGCTTCAGCGCCAATGCCGCGCCGGCCGGCGTCTATAGCGTGCGCGTGACCCTGCCGGGAGGCGCCAGCGCTACCCTTGCCAATGCCTTCACTTTCCTGTCGGCCGGCTCGCCCAAGCTGGAAACCAAGCTCATCCTGCCCAGTTCTCTAGGCCGTCATGCCGTGGCCACCATTTACGTGGAATACGCCAACACCGGCACCGCTCCCATGCCGGCGCCCGTGCTTATCCTGAAAAGCGCCGATCTCGACGGCAGCGACCAACCCATTCTCACGCTGGACCAAAATCGCACCATCGAAAATTTCTGGTCCGGCGTGGAAGGGCTGCCACCGGGCACCTCGCATGAAGTGCTCATCCTCGCCAGCGGCGCCCAGCCCGGCCTGCTCAATCCCGGCGAGCGCTTTACAGTGCCGGTTTATTACAGTGGGCTGCTGATGCCCTGGAACTTTGCCGACAACCAAGTCGAACTGGAAATCCGCTACTGGACCGAGGCGGACACGGGCGCCATCAACTGGGCGGAGCGCAAGGAAAGCCTGCGCCCGCCCACGCTTGACGCCGCCATCTGGGACGTGGTCTTCGCCAACCTGACCTCCGGCCTCGCCACCACCGGCGACTACGTGGCCATGCTCAACGACAACGCCCGTTACCTTGGCCGGCTGGGGCTGCGCCTAGTGGACGTGGGCGAACTTTGGGATTTCGAGGTCCAGCAGGCCTATGGCTATAGCGCCCTGCCAATCCTGGAATCCGTCACGGACATCAGCGTGCCTGCGCCAGGCCTGCCATTGGATCTGCCGCGCACCTTCGCTTCCAATTTGCGCTCCCGCAACGCCAGTAGCGGACCCTTCGGCCGGGGTTGGTCCACACCATGGCAAATCAAGCTGGCAATCGAGCGCAACGGCGCCCTGATCAAATTGATCAACGACGACGGCTCGGCCAGCGTTTATGCGCGTGACATCCGCAACAGCTTTAGCCCTTACTTTTCCGGCGCTGGCGACAGCAGCCAGTTGCTGCAGACAGGCGGATTTTACCAGTTGAACCAGCCCAACGGCAACTTCACGCGCTTTCGCGGCGACGGTCTCGTTGATTTTGTGCAGGACGCGAACGGCAATCGCATCACCGCCACCTGGAACGGCGCCGGACAGTTGACCGTCCTCACCCACACTTCCGGTGCCTCCATCACTCTCAGCTACGGCGGCAACGGCTTCGTTTCCCAGATCCTGGCTTCCACCGGCCAATCCGTTTCCTACACCTATAATGGCTCCCATCTCGCCACCGCCACCACCGATGACGGCAAGGAAACCAGCTACACCTATGACACCTCCGGCCCTGCCGCCAAACGCCACGCCCTGACCTCAATCACCCGCGCCAGCGTGACCCGGCACTTCATCTGGGACGAGCGCGGGCGCCTGGCCTCCACGCATCTGGTGGAGGATGAGGCAGCCCTGAACTTCAACTATGGCAGCGCTGGCGACGTCGCCATCACCCAGGCTGGCGCCACCACCCATCTGTTTTTTGAGCATCGTGGCCTTCTGGCAAAAACCATCGATCCGTTCGGTTACGTCACCACTTCCGAGTATGGCAAAGATCTGCGTTTGAAGCGCCTATTGTTCCCCAGTGGAAAAAATCGCAGCTACACTTGGTGCGCCTGCGGCAGCCCCACCTCGATCACCGATGAACTCGGCCACACCACGCGCTTCAAGTACGATCATCCCTTGAAAAGGCGGACTCAATTCATCGATGCCAGGGGCAACGTGACACATTTCAACTACAATGCCAAAGGCAACCTGCTGAGCACGGTATATCCCGATGATTCGACGGAAACTCTCGCGGATTACACCAGCGCGGGATTGCCGCTGACACAAACCAACCGGCGCGGCCAAGCCATCGCCTTGACTTATACGCCAGCCGGCCAGGTGCAGCGCAAGACGTTCCCGGACGGCAGTTACGACGATTTCGAATACGACACACGCGGCAATCTCATCCAGGTCATCCAACATCCTGTCAGTGGTACTGACCGCATCACCACGTATCACTACAACCACGCCCAGGACGGCAATCGCCTGAAAAAGGTGAATTATTCCGACAGCAAATGGGTGGAGTATTTGTATGACGCCGCGGGCCGTCGCATCCAACTGACCGACAGCGCGGGAGGCGAAACCCGTTATGAATACGACAGTGCCGGCCGGCTCTCAAAACTGCGCGACGGCGCCGAAGCTCTCCTCGCCGAATACCTTTACGACGAAGCCGGACGCATCGCGCGCCTCAACAAAGGCAACGGCACCTACACGACTTATGAATACGACTTGGCCGGCCGGCTTCTCCATCTCGTCAACCACGCTCCCAACGGCGATCCCAACTCCCGCTTTGACTACACCTATGACTCGCTTGGCAACCGCGCCAGCCTGGAAACATTGGATGGCAAATGGACTTACAAGTATGATGCCGCCGGCCAGCTCGTAAAGGCGGCGTTCGATTCCGAGAATCCCGAGATACCGGATCAAGACCTCAACTACCGCTACGACGCCCTGGGCAATCGCGTTTCCACGATTCTCAACAACATCACCACCGAGTACCTCCCCAATGAACTGAACCAGTATGACAGCATCGGCGGCACGCCCCATGCCTACGACGCCGATGGCAACCTTGTCTCGGATGGCGTCCGCACTTATGCTTACGATCTCCATAACCGCTTGATCCAGGTTACCGGCCCGGAAGGCGTGACCGAATATGAATACGACGCCTTTGGCAACCGCATCGCCACCGTGCATGACGGCGAACGCACGGAATATCTATTGGACCCAAGCGGACTGACGCACGTGGTGGCCGAGCATTCGGAGCAGGAAAACATGACCATCCATAATGTCTATGGCGCGGGTTTGATCTCACGCCTGCGCGATGGCGAGCATCCCTATTATTTTGATTTTGATGCGATCGGATCCACCTCGGGCCTCACCACCACTGGTGGCGCTGTCTCCAACCAATATGCCTATGACCCTTTTGGGGGCGCGCTGCAGGCGAACGAATCCGTCCCCAATCCTCTGCAATTTATCGGGCAATCCGGAGTCCGGCAGGAACGGACGGGCATGTTTTATATGAGGGAAAGATTCCTTTCAAAAAACAGCGGCGCCTTTGCCAGCATCGATCCCATCAAACTGCGCGGGGGCCTCAATTATTACAACTACGCAAAAAATGATCCCATCAGCCTCATTGATCCATCGGGGTTGTCCAGTGACGGGGATTACGGCGTTGTTGATTTTGGCCCTCCGGGAGGAGAGGGTTGTGGCAGCGACGGCAATTCCCAGTGGGTTCCAGACCGCATCGGAGTGGCTGATATCTCGCCCGCATGCGACAAACATGACAATTGTTATGACACTTGCGGAGTCACCCAGGCATCCTGTGACGCCGCCTTCTTCCTCGATGTCCTGCACGCCACGGGGTCATTGAGCATCTCCTCAGTCTATGCCGGAGCGGTATCGTTCTTCGGCAAGGATGCTTTTGAACAAGCGCAGAAAAAATGCAAACCCAAGCCACCTCCTCCCGACAAACCGCCAATTCCTTCCCCCGGCAATCCAGGCACCAAAGGCGACTCAGACACCGTCACAAGCATCGATCCCAACGAAAAGATCGGCCCCGGTTTCGGTCCTCAGGGCTGGGTGAAAGCGGATGCCCTGCTGCCCTACCGCATCAACTTCGAAAACATCGGCCCCGGCTCCGTGGACGCCAACGGCGATCCCTACCCCACCTTCGCCACCGCTCCGGCGCAGCGCGTCACCATCTCCGACCCGCTTGCCGCCACCCTGGATTGGGACAGCTTCCAGATCACCGAGTTCGGTTTCGGCGACATCATCGTCCACGTGCCCGGAGGCGCCAGCCACTATGCCGGCTCCGTGCCCGTGACCTTTGGCGAAGAATCTTTCGTCGTCGAAATCCAGGCCGGCATCGATTTCTCCACCGGCTTGGTTTCCGTCAGTTTCCAGGCCCTCAACCCCGAAACCGGCCTGCCGCCCCCCGTGCTGTTCGGCGTCCTGCCGCCCGAGGACGGCACCGGCATCGGCATGGGCCATTTCTCCTACACCGTCCGCAGCAAGGCCAGCCTGCCCGCCAACACCGAGATTCGCAACGTCGCGTTCATCCGCTTCGACCACAACGAGATCATCGCCACCAATCAAGTGGACCCGCAGGATGCCTCCAAGGGCATCGACACTGACAAGGAAGCCCTCATCACCCTCGACACCACCCCGCCCGTCAGCGCCATGCAGCCACTGCCGCCGCAAAGCGGCCAAACCTTCGCCGTGTCCTGGAACGGCAGCGACGCTGATTCCGGCCTCCGCCAGTTCCACCTCTATGTCAGCGAGAATGACGGGCCGTTTCTCCTCTGGATCAGCACCACCCAAACCACGGTCGTGTTCGAAGGCGTGGAAGGAACCACCTACGGCTTCCTCTGCCTCGCCGAAGACAACGCCGGGCATATCGAGGACAAACCGGCGGCACCGGAAACCTCCACCACTGTCTCGCGCCTGCCTTCCACTACGCTGAGCGTGGCCATGCCCTTCCATTTCGTGTTTGGTTCCGGCTTCACCATCATCAAAATCACTGGCCTGCCGCCCGGCCTCGTCTTCAACAAGGCGGCTGGCACCATTCAGGGCAAGCCCAAAAAGGCGGGCACCTTTATCGCCACCGCCCATATCCTCGGCGAGGACGGCAAGATCACCAAGGAACCGTTCACCATCGTCGTGGATCCCCTGCCGGGCCAAGCCCTCGGTTCCTATCTCGCCCTGATCGAGCGCAACCCCGTCATCGGCTCCAGTCTGGGCGGCGCGCTGACTCTCAAAACCACCTCCGCCGGAGCCGCCTCCGGCAAGGTGACGGTGGCCGGCAAGAGTCATGCCTTGCGCGGCGAGCTGACCGTTCTCGCGGCGGACTTGGTCAGCCTGCAAACCAGCATCAGCCGCGGCAAGAAATTGCCTTCTTGGAATCTGGCGCTGGATTTCGCCACGGATGACACCGTGAGCGGCTTCGTCACCGAAAACGCGCAACCTCGCGCCGATCTGGCCGGCTGGCGCGCGGTCTGGCGCAAAAAAACCCAAGCCCTCCCCGCCATCGAAGTGGCTGCGGAGCAAAGTGGACGCTTTAACGTCCTGCTCGATCTCGCCGGACCACCCTGGCGCGGCGACGCAGGTCTGCCGCAGGGTCTCGGCCATGTGTCGTTCACGGTCAGCAAACTCGGCGCCATCCGTTTCACCGGCAAACTGTCCGATGGCGCCTCACTCACCCTCTCCTCCACCCTTGGTCCGCAAGGTGAGGCGGCCTTTTGGGCGCCGCTCTATAAAAACACCGGCTCCGCCATCCTGCACGGCGCGGTTGGCGCGGCGGGCGAGGTCGCCGGCGATGCCGATTGGGTGCGCCTGCCGCAAAAACCCAAAGAACGCCTCTACCGTGAAGGCTTCGGCCACGCCGCCACGGCCACCCTGCCGGAAGGTCCGGCACCCTTGAACTTCGCCGGCGGACGCTGGATCGCTCCCGTCAAAGTGCCGGTGCTGGGATTGCCCTATGATCTCGGAAATCCGGTCCCCAATGCTCTGCTCTCGCTCACCGGTGGAGGCATCGAAACCGATACCGCCACGGCAACCCCCGATGTGGCCTTCGTCATCACCGACCGCAACAAGGCGCTGCCGCAGGAACCCAACCCCGCCAAGCTCAAGCTCAGCATCACCGCCTCCACCGGTCTGGCCAGCGGCAGCTTTCTGCTGCAAGATGTGGGCGGCAACGGCAAGAACGTGAAGCGCACCGTGAAGTTCCAAAGCTTGCTGACACCCGGCCTTGAGGAAACCATCCTCGGCGGCGGTCACTTCCTGCTGCCCCAGTTGGCCGATCCCACACGCACCCTGTCCGGCCGTGTCTTGCTGATCGAAGCGGAAGAGTGAGATTCCAGATCTGAGAGTCTCGCCGCCGGGATCATGACGAGAGAGCGAGACACATCAGCCGTGTTGCGCGCCATTCTCCGCACGATACGCCGCCGCCAGCAGGGACACGGGCTGGGTGACTTGGCATCCGCCGCTTTGCAGTTGCAAGTGGCAGCCGGGATTGGAAGTCGCCACCACCGGCGCGCCGGTGGACTCGATGTGGCGCAGCTTGCGCTCCAGCAGCTTCCGGCTCTGCTCAGGCTGGGTGATGTTGTAAATGCCGGCGCTGCCGCAGCACCAGCTCGACTCCGGCAGCTCGCGCAGCTCCAGACCAGGGACGGCTCTCAGCACCTGACGCGGCTGGCTGGTCACTTTTTGACCGTGGCAGAGGTGGCAGCTTTCGTGATAAGTCACCGCCTGCGCCGTTTTCACCTCCACGGCGGGCGGCCGGATGCCGGTCTGGACCAGCCACTCGTGAATGTCCCTCACCTTCGCATCCCAGACGCGCGCCTTGGACGCGTAAGCCGGTTCGTCATGCAGCAGGTGGCCGTAGCTCTTCAAGTGCGAGCCGCAGCCGCCGGCGTTGGTGATGATGGCGTCGAGCGCGTCCAAATCGAAGCTGTCGATCTGCCGCCGCGCCAGCTCGCGCGCGTGCTCGACCGCGCCGTTGTGCGCGTGCAGGCTGCCGCAGCAAAACTGCGCACGCGGCGTCACAACCTCGCAGCCGTTGGCGAGCAGCACGTCGGCGGTGTCGCGGTTGATGTTAGAAAACGCCAGGTCCTGCACGCAGCCGGTGAGCAGGCCGACGCGATGTTTTTTCACCGGCGGCGACTCGACCGGTGCGATGAGGCTGTCGGAAAACGCGGCCGCCATGCGCGGTGTCTGCGGCTCCAGCTCGCGCAGTTTTTTCGGCAGCAGACCAAAGAACCGCACACGACGCAGAAGCCGGTCCAAGCCCGTGGCTTGCCACAACCGCAAGCCCCAGCCCACGAACCGCAGCAACCTCGGCCGCATGAACAGCACCTCCAGCGTGAGCCAGCGCCAGAAGCCGCGCTCAGCACCCGGCAGCACCCCGGCACGCTCGATCTCCGCGCGCGCGGTCTCGAACAGCTCCACGTATTTGACCCCGGCCGGGCAGGCGGTCTGGCAGGCCAGACAGCCGAGGCAGTAGTACATCTCATCGCCAAACACCTCGCTCACCGGCATCTCCCCATCGGCGATGGCGCGCATGAGGGCGATGCGGCCGCGCGGGCTGTTGCGCTCGCGTTTGGTCTCGACGTAGGTCGGGCAGGTCGGCAGGCACATGCCGCAGTGCATGCACTGCTGCACCACGGAGTAGTCGAGGTCCTGGAGCAGATTGCCCACCTACTGCGCCAGCTCCTCCAAGGCCGTCACGTTGGCTTCCATGACCGAAAGAAAATCGCCCTCCTCGGGGCGGTTGCCGCAGGGCGCGAAGACGATGCTGCCGATGCCCATTTCCTTCAGCAGGGCCACGCTTTGCTCCAGCGGATTGCCCTCCCAAATCAGCACGGTGGCCGGGTGCTCGCGCAGGATTTCCTTCAGTTCCTCAATCGCATCCGCGTCCGGCAGTGTGTCCGGCTCCCAGTGCACCTCGTGCAGGCTGAGCTGATAACGCCGGGCCAGGTATTGATACACCGGATGCGAGCCAAGCAGCGGGCGCTGCGCGAGTTTTTCACCGGCCGCCAGCAGACGACGGTCGAAGTCCGCCAGCTTCTCTGTCAGCACATTCGCGCGCTCTTCCATTGCTTTCTTGCCCGCCTCATCCACCAGCGGCAGCAACGCTGTTTTCACCGCCGCCAGTTGCCGCGCCGCCTGGTCGAAATCGATCCAGGTGGTGAAAGCGATGCCCGCATGCGAGTGCTCGCCCTCCGGCCCGTGGCTGTGCGTGAGCGCATCCTTCACCTCGATCAGTTGGCCAGCAAAGGCCGCCGCGGTGTCCACCACGCGCGACTGCGGCAGGCTGGCTTGATCCGCCCATTTTGAATAACCCGCGCCATTCATGAGAATGACCTTCGCCGCTTGAAAACGCGCCAGCGCCGCCTCATCCGGCTGCCAAAAAGCGGGGTCCTCATCCTCCGGCGCATCAAACACCACCGGCACCGCGCCGGCCAGCAGCGTCCCGGCAAAAAACGCCAGCGGGTAGTTTGCCGCCGCCACACCGCCGGTGGCGGCAGGCTCCGGCGCGGCGGCGCCAGGCGCGCGGTCGCGGCAGCCGCTGATCAACAACGAGGCGCCGGCCAGGCCGCAGGTGATTGAAAACAGCCATTGCAAGGTGGATTTCATGATGGGTCTCCCGGAGTCAGCGGATTTTCAAATCAGGCAGTTCGCTTTTGATGCCCTCGTCCAGGGGCATCACGTCATTCTCCCGGGTCAGGCCCGCGGCGGCCATGACCTTGCCGAGTTCCTTTTTCATCTCCTCGACCACATCCGCATAACGCGGATCGTTGATCAAATTGTAGCGCTCCTCGCGATCGAACTCGATGTTGTAAAGCTCGGCCAGGTGGCGGTCCGGCTTGCCGTCGCCATGCGGGTAGTGCATGTACTTCCACGATTCGGTGCGCACCGCGCGCACGTTCGGCGTGTAGGGGAACTGCTTCTCGTAGTTGTAGTGGTAGAGCCAGGACTTGCGCCAGTCCGCATCACCTTCCTTGACCAGCCTCACCCAGGACTTGCCGTGGATGTTTTCCAGCGCGGGCGCGCCGCAAAGCTCCAAGAGGCTCGGTGCCATGTCGAGCGTCAGCACCTGCTCGCGCACCACTTTCGGCTGCTCCGGTTTGACCAGGCCGGGATAACGAACCACCAGCGGCAGGCGGACGCTTGGTTCATGCGCGGTGCGTTTGTCCACCATGCCGTTCTCTCCGTTGAGGATGCCGTTGTCGCCCATGAAAACGATGATGGTGTTGTCCAGTTCGCCGCGTTTTTTGAGCAGTTCATAGAGACGGCCGACGCTGTCATCGACGGACAGCAGGGTGCTCCAGTAGGCGCGCGTCATCGCCTGAAAATCCACCACCGCGTCCGGGCTGTCGTCCGGGAATTTTTTGCGCCACTCAAACAGCGGGCCGTAGATGCCGTGCCAGGTGTGGAGGCGCTGCTTCATCCAGTCCGGCTTGTCGTCGAGCATGAAGGCGGTCTCGGGGTAATAGACCCGCACATCATCGAAAGCCTTCTCGTACTTCGGCTCGGGAAAATAAAAACTGTGCGGCGCCTTGTGGCCGAGGATGAGGCACCAGGGCTGGTCGCCGCGGTCGCGCTGGATGAAGTCCTCCGCCATCTCGGTGACGACGTGGGTGTAGTAACCCGGCACCAGCTTGGCGCCCTGGCCGTTGATGTTGAAGGTGGTGTCGAAGTACTGGCCCTGGCCCTTGTGGGTGACGAACCAGTCAAAACCCGGCCGCGGCTCGTCGTTGTCCTCGCCCATGTGCCACTTGCCAATGTAGCCGGTGTTGTAGCCCGCTTTTTGCAGCGCCATCGGGAAGGATTGAAAACCCTCCGGATATTCCGTGAAGTTGTTGGTCACGCCATGTTTGTGCGCGTAGAGGCCGCTGAGGATGCTGGCGCGGCTCGGTGAGCAGAGCGAGGTGGTGCAGAAGGTGTTGGCAAAATAGACCCCCTCCTTGCCGATGCGGTCCATGTTCGGCGTTTTCAGGTGTTTGCTGCCACCGAGACCGATGGCATCCCAGCGCTGGTCATCAGTCAGAATGAACAGCACGTTTGGCCGCCCGGCCGCGGCCGCATCGTTCTCCGGCAAAAACGCCGCCAGAGCCAGCATGAAGGAAAGGATGGGTCGGATCATCGGAGCAGCCTAGGCGTTGATTGAAAGACTGGCAAGAACGGGCTGCATTGCTGGTCTGTCATGACTCCCCGCAACCGCCGCCGCTTCCTGCAAAGCAGCGCTCCCGCTGGCTTGGCCGCGCCCAATCTCGTCCGCGTGCAGATGCGGCTTCGATGACGCCCGCTCAGTTGCCTCCTGTTTCTTTTTTCGTCCCGCCCTTCGGCCCGGCCGACTGTACCCACTCGAAGGTGCCAGGGCTCTGGCCGGCCACTTCCACCCACTCGCCTTTGAAGGCCTGATCGGCGCGCAAACGCCAGGCTTCCGCCTGCACCTCGTGCAGCGCGCGGTTCGATTCCTTGGCCTCGTTGCGCATGAGCAGCGTGCGGTCGGTGTTTTCCTCCCCGACCGTGCGCTTGACGTAATCGCCCCACTCTCCCGCCGGTGTCTGGCGCAGTTGCAGAAGACCGCGGTGATCCTCGCCGACGATGCGGTTGTTTTTCAGCTCCTGGATCTCCGCCATGCGGTTGCGCTGGCGCTCGACCGCCTCACCCAGGCTGCGCAGCTCCTCCTTGTTGCCAGGCTCCTCGCCCCGGTATTGATAGACATTCAGCCGCATGTTGAGGTCCACCTTGAGCGGCTCCGGTGTGATCAGCGGCACAGCGGGCAGGGTCTTGCAGGCGGTCAACGCAGGCAAAACCAGGAGCGGCAGGAAAAGCAAGAGGCGTCGCATGAGAGAAAATTGCCAGGACAGCATCTGTCCGCGGTATGCGTAACGCAGAACACGCCGGATTCCAAGCGCGACTGCTTGCCGCCCTGCCGGTTCCGTTTTCACCTGCTTTTCACGCGGTCTTCATCTTCCCCTCACGCACGCGAATTTCAATGGCCGTGACGGTTCCATCAAGCCGTCGCCTCACCCATGAAACCCAAGCCTGATTCCACCCCCAGAAAGATCCTGCTGCTCAGCCTGCTCGCTTTCGGCACGATTTGCCATGCAGTCTCCGCAAGCAACACCTACGCCTCTGCCAAAGAGCCCGCCGCTCCCCCGACGGATCGCAGCGAGTCGCCTTACTTCACCGTGGAGGGTGCAAACGGCGGCTTGGTGGATGCTTTCCCGCTCAAAAGCACCCAGGTCAGCGCCCGACTGGCGGGCATCATCGCGGAGGTCGAAGTGACGCAGGTTTATGCCAACGAGGCAGATGTGCCGATTGAGGCGGTGTACGTTTTCCCCGGCTCAACCCGCGCCGCGGTGCATGGTTTGGAAATGCGCATCGGCGAGCGGGTGATCCGCGCGCAGATTCAAGAGCGCGAGTCGGCCCGGGCCGGCTACGAAAAGGCGCGCGCGGAAAACAAGCGCGCCACCTTGCTCGAGCAGGAGCGCCCCAATGTGTTTCGCATGAACGTGGCCAACATCGCGCCCGGGGCCGAGATCGAGGTGCGTCTGCGCTACAGCGAGCTGCTGCGCCCTGAGGAGCGCGTTTATGAGTGGGTCTTCCCCGCGGTGGTGGGACCGCGTTACTCTCGGCCCGGTGAAAAACGCGATGCCTGGGTGGACAATCCTTATCTGAAAGAAGGCACTGCCAGCCCGGCTCGCTTTGCTCTCGATCTGAGCATCAACGCCGGCATGAAGCTGCAAAGCCTTGTCTGCGCCAGTCATGACGCGGAGATCAGCTACCTCAATGAGGCGGCGGCGGAACTGCGCCTGCACGACGGCGTGACGGCGGACCGCGATGTGGTGGTGCGTTATCAACTGGCGGATCAAAAAGTCGCCACCGGCCTGCTGCTGGAGCAGGGCGAGGAGGAGAATTTTTTTCTGCTCAACGTGCAGCCGCCCGCGCGCATCACCCCCGCGCGCGTGCCGCCGCGTGAGTACGTGTTCATCGTCGATGTCTCCGGCTCGATGAACGGCTTTCCCATTCGCACGGCGCAGTTGCTGATGTCCGATCTCCTGCACGGCCTGCGCCCGCAGGACCGCTTCAATGTGCTCACCTTCGCCTCGGGCAGCGCGTTGCTGGCGCCGGAGTCAGTCGCGGCTTCGCCGGATCAAGTCACGGCCGCTCTCGGCCACGTGCGCCAGCAGCAGGGCAGCGGCGGCACCGAATTGCTGCCCGCCTTGCAGCGCGCTCTGAGCCTGCGCCGTGAGGACGAGTCGATGGCTCGCTGCGTGGTGCTGGTCACCGACGGTTATGTCGATGTCGAGCCCGCCGCGTTCGACCTGATGCGCGAGCGTCTCGGCGAGGCTTCCTTCTTCACCTTTGGCATCGGGTCCAGCGTCAACCGCCACCTGCTCGAAGGCCTGGCCCGCATCGGCGGCGGCGAGCCTTTTGTCGTGCTCAACGAGCGTGAGGCCCGCGCCATGTCCACCCGCTTTCTGACTTACATCAGCGCGCCGGTGCTGACCCGGGTGCGCGCCCGTTTCGAGGGCTTTGAAACCAGCGACACCCTGCCCGTGGCGCTGCCGGATGTTTATGCCGACCGGCCCCTCCAGTTAACCGGCAAATGGCGTGGCGAACCGCGCGGACGCATCCAAATCACCGGGCTCGCTGCGGGCAAACCCTATGAGGCCTGGATCGATGTGGCAGCGGAGGCCGCCAAACCCGGCGCGCTCACCAACGCAGCATTGCGCCCTTTTTGGGCCCGCGAAAAGGTGCGTGAGTTGGCCGACTATGCCGGGTTGAACCATCACGAGAAAACGCGCACCCGCGGCGAAGTCACAGCGCTGGGTTTGAACTACAACCTGCTCACCGAGTACACTTCCTTCCTGGCGGTCGATCACACCCCGCAACCGCCGTCGGCGCATCCGCTTGCCAGCGCGACCCAGCCGCTGCCCCTGCCGCATGGCGTCAGTGCCGCCGCGGCAGGCCCTTCCACCATCAGCATCACCGGGAATGCGGGTTCGACACCGGAGCCGGGCTTGATGAGCCTGCTGATGCTGAGCTTGGCGGCGCTATGGATGCAGCGCCGGCGTCCGCGCTGAGTTCACGCCCCTGGTGCGGCCCGCGACCGCGATAAAACACGGCGAAGAACACAAACACCACGCCAGTCACGACCGCCAGTCCGCCCCAAAACGCCGGCCAGTCCGCCGCCGTGTTTTCGCCACCGCATTGCGCAAACCACCAGCCGCTGCCGAGAAAGCCGAGCAGGTTGCCCACGCCGCTGGTCAGCAGCGTCAGCAGGGCCTGCGCCCGCGCCCGCAGCACCGGCGCGATGCGGTCCTCCAGGTAGATCTGCGTGGTGATGAAGTACAGAGTGTAAGCCAGCCCGTGCAAAACAATGCCGGTGAGGATCCAGCCCGGCTGATCCAGGACGAAAAGCAGGTAACGCACCAGCCCAAAAGCGATGCCCGACAGGAACACCCACTTCAGCCGGTAGCGCGTCATCAAACCCGCCAGCACCAGCATCACCAGCACCTCGGTGATTTGCCCCAGGCTCATCAAACCTGCCGGCCCAGGCAAACCCATATCCTTCAAATGCAGCACGCAGTACGGATAAAACGCCGCCAGGGGAATGGTGTACAAAGCCGCCGTCACGAACACCATGCGGTGGTTGCGGTCCTTCAAGAGATCGAGCGCGTCCAGGCCCAGAATTTGCCTCCAGGTGCGCGCGGCGCCCGCGTCCGGCGGCGGCGTTTCCGGCAGGGTCCAACTGTAGATTCCCACCGCCAGCCAGCAACCCGCCGCGGTGTAACCGCCGAGCACGCTCGAATCCGCCCGCAGCACGTAGCTGACGATCCAGCCGCCAGCCATCCAGCCAATCGTCGCCCACGCCCGCACCGGACCGAACTGGCTGCCGGGCCGCGCCAGTTGCGACAGCACCACCGAAGTCACCAGGCTCCACATCGGCGACGCCACCAGCGCCATGCCCATCGCGCAGGCCAGCACCGCCGCGGTGCTCCAACCGGCCTCGATTGAGCGGCTCAGCAAGGCCAGCATCGCGGCGGTCATCACACTGAGCCAGCGCAGGATGCGTGTCGGCGGCACCCGCTGATCCGCCAGCGCCCCGACCATCAACGGCGAAATGAAGGCGCTGATCCCGCCCGTCGCCAGCACCCAGGGCAGCAGCGAGCCCATGCCGTAAGCCGCCATCACGTTGCCGAGCGGCACCGTCCACATGCCCATCGGCATCGCCGTCAGGAAAAACAGCAGCGCCAGACGGACACGACTCGTGACTGGCGCGATGGAAGAGGACACTGCCGCAATGAGATGCGGGCCGGAAAAAAATCAACTGCGCGGAACAAAAGCCGGGTGAATATGGGCTGACGGAAGGCCTTCGACCAAAGATGGGGATGTCTTGCCAAGAATTCGGAAAATGGTTAAATTTGCCGGAGCCTGGGAATGCTCACATCATGAATGACAAGGCGTTCGCGCATCCTTTTGTCCAGCGTAAGCTTGGAACGGGAAATGTCGAACAGTTGCGGCTCCTCATCTCAAACGACCGGCTCAATCAACATACGGATTGGATTCGCGAGGCTCTCAAATCCTTAACCGGTAAAGAGCCCGAGGAGGACAATCCTCTGGCCAACTGGGCGTCTTTTGTGATTCACGACAAAAATTGGCGGCAAGGACTGTCTTTTAATTTGGATGTGGATAGTGGCGACCTTTATTACGATGCCAACGATGAGTCTGAACTTGCGGTAACTACCCCGCCCGAATCCCTGATTCCTCATTCCTTGCCGGCAAAAAAACCGATCTGGCTGGATGCCAAAGGACAGTCTAAGTAGGCGAGCTTGATGATGACTACGGCTTGGTTCACTCCTTACTGAAAACTGATCACTGCCCACTGATGACTCCCGGTTCCCGCACTCACCCCGGCGGCCACTCCAAATCTCGTCCCGCCAGCAAATGCACGTGCAAATGCGGCACCGTCTCGCCGGCGTCGCGGCCATGATTGAGCACCAACCGGAAACCCTTGTCCGTGCCGCGCACGCCCAGCTTTTCCGCCACCTTGCCAGCCGCCAGCAGCAGCGCGCCCAGCGTCGCCTGATCCTCAGGCGCCGCCTCGCCCACGCGTGGAATCACTTTTTTCGGCACGATCAGGACATGCACCGGCGCCTGCGGATTGATGTCGCGGAACGCCGCGCAATGCTCGTCCTCGTAAAGCAGCTCCGCCGGGATTTCCTGGTCGATGATCTTCTGAAAAATCGTCTTCTCGCTCATTTGAAAAGCTCCTGCTGCGACGAGTCACGCGGCCGCCGCTCATCCAGACCTTTGATCTCATTGATGAACTCGCCGACGTCCTCAAACTGGCGGTACACCGAGGCATAACGCACGTAGGCCACGTGATCGATGCCCTCCAGCCGGCGCATGATCTTGGCGCCAATGACACTGGAGGGAATCTCGCGGTAGCCTTCCTCCTCCAGCTCGTTGGCGATGTCATCCACCACCTGCTCGAGTTGCTCCAGCTTCACCGGGCGCTTTTCACAGGCCTTGGTCAGGCCGCTCATCACTTTTTCCCGGCTGAAAGGCTGACGCGCGCCATTGCGCTTCACCACCCGCAGCTCCTCGCGCTCGACGATCTCATAGGTCGTGAAGCGGAACGAACAGCGCATGCACTCCCGCCGCCGCCGGATGGCCTGGCCGTCCCGCGCCTCGCGCGAGTCAATGACCCGGTCTTGGGAACTTCCGCATTTGGGGCAGCGCATGATGGAAAGGAATGCCTGCCGCAGTAGTGGCGCGGCTGTGGGAGACCGCAACTGATTCTGTTTGGGGCTTCTTTTCCACGATAAATTTCCGAATGTGGAAACGTTACCAAATCCGGTAATGCCTTCTTCCCCTCCCATACCCCTCCCCCGCGAAGACTCGCAAGCCCCGGCCACCGAGCGCACCCTCGCCATCCTCGAGCTGCTCGGCCGCCACCGCCTCGGCCTGACGCTGTCTGAGATCGCCCGCCAGCTTGATCTGCCCGTCAACACGGTGTCCCGCATCGCCACCACCTTGCAGCAACGCGGTTATTTTCAGCGCCGGGAGGACGACAAACGCTTCGTTTTGACGCACAAGCTTTTCGATCTCGCCCGTCCGCAAGTACGGGAAAAAAGCCTCGTGCTCTGCGCGCTCGACGCCCTCAAGTGGCTGCGCGACAGCACCGGCGAGACCACCCAACTGCTCACCACCGTGAACCACAAGGTCACCATCTTGGAACAGTGCGTGTCCACCCAGCCGATCAAGGTCAGCAGCACCATCGGCCTGCAGGTGCCCATGTACTCCTGCGCGCCCGGCAAGGCCATCCTCGCCGCGCTGCCTGAGCCGGATCTTGAGACCTACTTTGGCACGGTCACCTTGAAACCCTTCACCGCCACCACACGCGCCACCCGCGGCGCCTTGACCGCCGATTTGCAAAACAGCCGCCGCCTCGGTTACGCCACCGATCTGGCCGAGGGCCTGGAGGGCATCCACTGCGCCGCCGCCGCCATTCTCGACGACTACGCCTACCCGGTCGCGGCCATCACCGTCATGGCGCCAGCCTTTCGCTTGAAGCCCGCGCGTTTTGACGAACTCGGCCGCGCCTGCGCCGAAGCCGCCACCGCCATCATGAGCAAACTCCAGGCATGAAACCGTCTTCAAAGTGGAGCAAGCGTCCCGCTTGCTCATCTTCACAAAGGGCCATCAAGATGATTGCCCCACTCTCCCTCTGCGCCATGCTCTCCGCGCTCTGCGCCTCCGCCGCCACACCGGAGCAGACCGAATTCTTCGAGTCCCGCATCCGCCCCGTGCTCGCGCAGGAGTGCTACGAGTGCCACAGCGAGGCCGGCAAACGCAAAGGCGGCCTGCTCCTCGACTCGCGCCCCGGCTGGCAGGAGGGCGGCGACACCGGACCCGCCATTGTGCCCGGCGATGCCGCCGCCTCGCTCCTCATCCAAAGCATCCGCCGCGCCCATGCGGACCTGCAGATGCCCAAAAATGGCGCCAAGCTGGACGACAACATCATCGCCGACTTCGAACGCTGGATCGCCGAAGGAGCCCCCGACCCGCGCGACACCGCCCCCACTCCCGAACAGCTCCGCGCCGACACCGACTGGAACGCCGTGCTTCACCGCCGCCAGCAATGGTGGTGCTTTCAGCCTCTCCAAACCCCGCCTCCCGCCAAGCCGCTCACCGCCGCCGAACTCGCCGCCGAAATTGACCGCCAACTCGACGATAAAATCCGCGCCGCCGGCCTCACTCCCGCGCCTCCCGCGGACGCCGCCACTCTCCAGCGCCGCCACAGCTACGTCCTCACCGGCCTGCCGCCAAATCCGTCCAATCCGTCCAATCCGTCCTCTCTTCTTCACTCCACCGCCTGCGCCGAAAAATGGTCCCGCCACTGGCTCGACTGGCTGCGCTACGCCGAAACCCACGGCAGCGAGGGCGACACACCCATCCCCTACGCCTGGCGCTACCGCGACTACGTGATCCGCGCCTTCGCCGATGACGTGTCGTATTTTCAAATGGTCCGCGAGGCCATCGCCGGCGATCTTTTGCCCCAGCCGCGCATCAAGGACGGCATCAACGAAAGCGCCCTCGGCATCGGCCAGCTCCGCATGGTGCTGCACGGCTTCTCACCCACCGACTCGCTCGACGAGCTTGTCACCTGGACCGACAACCAGATCGAAACCATCAGCAAGGCCTTCCAAGCCCTCACTGTCTCCTGCGCGCGCTGTCACAACCACAAATTCGACGCCATCAGCCAGGCGGATTTTTACGCGCTCTACGGCATCCTCACCAGCACCCGCCCCGCCATCATTGACGTGAACGCGCCCGGCACCGGCGAGGCCGCGCGCACCGAGCTGCAGCGCCTCAAAAAGCAAATCCAGACCGCCGTCGCCAGCGCCTGGATGAAAACCCTGCCCGAAAAAACCGACGGCGGCGAATCCCGCTCCACCCTGCCGGCGACGACGCATTTCTGGGATTTGCGCACGGAAAAATGGTTCACTGATGGCAACGGCATCCGCCAGGGAGCCACCGCGCCCGGCGAGTTCAGCATCGCCCTCGAAGGTGACCGCGTGATCTCCAACCTCCACCCCGGCGGCATCTTCACCGACCTCATTTCCACCGCCGACCGCGCGGTGCTCATGTCGCCAACTTTTCGTTGTGAAGGCGGCACACTGTGGTTCCGCGTTGTCGGCGAAGGCGGCGCGGTCGCCAAATATGTCGTGCAGAATTACCCCCGCACCGGCACCGTCCACAAAGCGCGCGAACTCAAGACCGACAAAGACGCCGCGCTCGGCTGGCACCAGCTCGACCTCGAATACTGGAAGGGCGACGACATCCACATCCAGCTCGCCACCGTGGCCGATCTGCCCGCGCAGGCGAACCTCGACGCCCGTTCCTGGTTCGGCATCACCGAGGCCTTCATCACCCACGAAAGCGACAACCCGCGCGGCCCCGGCATCCCCAACCGGCCAGGGCAGGACGCCGTCCGCGCCTGGCTCGCCGGCACCCTCACCGACGGCCAAGCCGAGTCCCTGAACCGCGCCCTGCACTCCGGCAAGCTGCCCAACACGCTGAGCGCCATCCCTGAAACCGCCGCGCTGATGGAAAAATACCGCGCTCTTGAAGCCAAGCTGCCACGCCCCACCCGCGCTCCCGGCGTGCTGGAGGGGGACGCGCGCGATGCCGCGCTTTTTGTTCGCGGCAATCACAAGCAACCCGCCGAACTCGTGCCCCGCCGCTTCCTCGATGGCATCGATCCCGCGCCTTTCCAGACCACGCAAAGCGGCCGCCTCGAACTCGCCGGGCACCTCGCCGATCCGAAGAATCCGCTGACCGCCCGAGTCATCGTCAACCGCCTCTGGCATCATGTCTTCGGTCGCGGCCTCGTCGCCACACCGGACAATTTCGGCCGCCTCGGCCAGACGCCCACGCATCCCGAACTGCTCGACTTTCTCGCCGCCCAGTTCATCGCCGACGGCGGCAGCATGAGGCGCTTCATCCACGCCCTCGTCAGCACCCGCGCCTTCGCCCGCAGCGCCAGTGTGAGCGAGGCCGGTCTCGCCCGCGATCCCGACAATCTCCACCTCGCGCGCTGGACTGTGCGCCGTCTCGAAGCCGAGGCCATCCGCGACAGCATCGTGCACCTCTCCGGCAAGCTCGATGCCACGCCCTTCGGCAAACCCGCGCCTGGCGCCGAGCCGCGCCGCAGCATTTATGTGCAGGTCATCCGCAACGACCTCGACCCCTTCCTCACCGCCTTCGACATGCCCGTGCCCTCCGCCCCACGCGGACGCCGGGATGTCACCAACGTGCCCGCGCAATCGCTCGCCCTGCTCAATGATCCTGTCATTCAAGATTGGGCCGCCGACTGGGCCGCGCGCACGGCGGAGGAAAGCGCGCCGGACAAACGCGCCCGCCTCATGTTCCAGCAAGCCCTCGCACGTGAGCCGCTGCCGAACGAACTCCAAGCCAGCCTCCGCTTTGTTGAAAACAGCCTCGCCGAAATGCGCGCGCGCCAGACCCGCATCGAAGACCTGCGCCGCCAAGTGGACGCTCTGCTGAAATCCGTCCGATCCGTCGAATCCGTCCTATCTGCCCCATCTCAAGTCCCCGCCCCGCTCGCCGAATGGACCTTTGACCAAGACCTCTCCGACACCCAAGGCCGCCTGCCCCTCACTCTCACCGGCTCGGCGCGCATCGAAAACGGCGCCCTCATCCTGGATGGCGCCTCCGTGGCCCAAACCGGCGCCCTGCCGAAAAAACTCACCGCCAAAACCCTCGAAGCCTGGGTTCAGCTCGACAACCTCACCCAGCGCGGCGGTGGCGTCATCACCGTGCAGGGCAAGGACGGCGTGCTTTTCGACTCCATCGTCTTTGCCGAAAAACAGCCCGGCCACTGGGTCGCCGGCAGCAACTACTTCGAGCGCAGCGAACCTTTCAACGGCCTCGCCGAGACCGAAGCCGCCAATCGCGTCGTCCACCTCGCCGTCGTTTATGAAGCCGATGGCACCGTGCGCGGCTACCGCGACGGCGAACCCTACGGCCATTCCTACCGCAAAGCTCCCGGCGCCATCTTCGAAGCCGAAACCAGCCAGATATTGCTCGGCTGCCGCCACGGCACACCCAGCGGCAACCGTGGCCTTGCCGCCCGCATTCACCGCGCCCGTCTCTACGACCGCGCCCTCGCGCCGGATGAAATCGCCCAAACCGCCCGCCTCGAACCCCTCCCCCTCACCGACCACGATCTCCTCTCCGCCCTCCCACCCGAGCAACGCGCCGAAGTTCAAAAACTCCGCGCCGAGCTGCAAAACCTCCAATCCGAAAGCCCTGGCAACACCTCCCCCGACGCCACCGCCTGGCAAAGCCTCGCGCTGTCGTTGCTGAACCTGAAGGAGTTTATTTACCTGCGATGACGACCATTCCCCACCCTGGACTGCGGCAGCCTGCTGCCGCTTTCGGTCCGGGCAGCCTTGCTGCCGGGAGTGGACCTACTTTGCAGGAAACCAGATCTCTCGCCATTCGCCGGCCAGCAGGCTGGCCTCGAAAAAGCGGCAGCAGGCTGCCGCAGTCCAAGGGCTGGCGCCTAATCGCCGTCTGCCTTGGCGATTTCATCAAAACGGAAACTGGCAATCGTTCTCACCCAAGCGCGTGTTGCGGTCGCTTTGAACTGCGCGGCGCTGCACCACGGCCAATCAGAAGCCAGCCTCACCAATCCATGATGACGCGCATTTTGGTGAACATAATTCAGCCGAGCCAGATAACTCTCCTGGTGAGTGAGGTGCGTCTCACGAAAGTTTTGCCAGAGGCGCGTGCGTCCCGGAGTGCCATCCTCCGCATTCAACCGTTTGGTGGAAAGGCTGTGCAACTTCTGCAAAAGCGGACCAAAGCTGCTTGCATCACACGCCGGGCTGTGAGCCACCACATGGTAATGATTCGAGAGCACCGCCCACGCCTCGAGCCTCCAACCCTTTTCCCGAAAAAGCTCCTGCAACAAAACCTGAAACCAATCCCGTCGCTCGGGTGTGTTCAACAGATGAGCCTGCCCTCGCGTACGCGCCGTCACAAAATAAACCCCCGACTCAGCCAAACGATGCGGCGGTGCATGAGGCCAGTCGCGAGAGCCTTTCAGGCTCTCCTCGTTCGAAGGCAGTTCGTCATTCACGGCGCCACATTTATGGATCAAGCAAGGTGCCGTCAAGATCGCCAGCACCCTGGACTGCGGCAGCCTGCTGCCGCTTTCGGTCCGGGCAGCCTTGCTGCCGGGAGTGGACCTACTTTGCAGGAAACCAGATCTCTCGCCATTCGCCGGCCAGCAGGCTGGTCTCGAAAAAGCGGCAGCAGGGCTGCCGCAGTCCAGGGCCATCGCAACTTTCCCTTCACCCTCTCATGAACCCGCTCACCCGCCGCCACCTCCTCGCCCGCGCCTCGAACGGCTTTGGTCTCGCCGCGCTTGCCGGTATGATGACCGAGAACGCTCCTGCGTCCGGCGTCACGCATCGCTCCAAGCGCTTCGTGCCCCGGGCGCGCAACGTCATCTTTTGCTACATGAGCGGCGGCGTCTCGCACATTGACAGCTTTGACCCCAAGCCGCTGCTGGAAAAATACGCGGGCAAGCCCCCGCCCGTGCCCACCGCGCGCACCCAGTTCAACAACAACGGCGTCGTGCAGCCCGCGCACTGGGCCTTCAACCGCCACGGCCAGTCGGGTCTGCCGGTCAGCGAACTCTTCCCGCACATGGCCACGGTGGCCGACGAACTCTGCGTCATCCGCAGCATGACCGCCAAGTTCAGCGAGCATGCGCAGGGCAACTTCTTCATGCACACCGGTTTCCCCTTCCTTGGCTACCCGAGCGCGGGTGCCTGGACCAGCTACGGCCTCGGCACCGAGTCGCGCGACATTCCCGGCTACGTGGTGCTGCAAAGCGGCGGCGCGCTGGCTCCGCACGGAGGCGTCGGCTTGTTCGGCAATGGCTTCCTGCCCGCGCAGCATCAGGCCTCACTCATCCGCGTGGACGAAGCCGAGCCCGTGCGCAACATCCGCCCGCGCGAGGCCGCCACCCTCCAACGTCGGCGGCTCGATTTCATCGGCGGGCTGGATCAACATTTCCTCGGCGAACTCGGCGCGCATCGCGAAGTGGAGGCGGCCATTCAAAACTACGAGATGGCCTGGCGCATGCAGTCCGCCGTGCCCGATCTGTGCGATCTCTCTGGCGAGACCGAAGCCACCAAAAAACTCTACGGCATGGACGGCCCCGACAGCACCCGCAAAGCCTACGGCATGCAGTGCTTGCTGGCACGCCGCCTCGTCGAGCGCGGCGTGCGCTTCATCGAATTGAGCTGCCTGCCGCAGAAGCTCGGCGCGGGCCAGGCGCCGAACCCCTGGGACCAGCACGGGCAAATCAAAGAGGGCCACGGCAACATGGCCTGGCAAGTGGACCAGCCCATCACCGGCCTCATCAAGGATCTCAAGTCACGCGGCCTGCTCGACAGCACCCTCGTCGTCTGGGCGGGCGAGTTCGGTCGCACCTTCTTCGCCCAGGGCAGCGACGGGCGCGACCACAACCCCTACGGCTTCAGCATCTGGATGGCCGGCGGCGGCGTGCGCGGTGGCATGACCCTCGGCGAGACCGACGACCTCGGCTACCACGCCGTGGAGAAAACACAGACCGTCTATGACCTCTGGGCCACTGTTTTGCATCTCCTCGGCGTGGACCACGAGCAGCTCACCTTTTTGTTCAGCGGCCGCAACTTCCGCCTCACCGACGTGCACGGCCACGTGCTGCGGGACATTCTCGCTTGAGCCGGCGAAGGCGCCGCGGTCTTCACTGACGGCCGAGCGGCAGCTGGCTGTCTGGCAAATGATCAAATCGAGAACCCAAGTCCAAAACGAGGGCGGCATTCCATGGCAGTCCAGGTGCTGTAGCGCAGGCCTGTGTTGTAGCAGGGGTCTGTGACCCCGGTGGAGGGCGGTGCGGCGCGCGGGACAGCCGGCCTCACAGAGGCCAGGTACAACAAGCAGCCTTTGCCGGACAGGCTCTCAGCAGCTCACTTCTGCTGGCTCTCGTAACCGGGCAGCGGGCGGCCATTTTCATCGAGTTTGCCGCAGGCCCAAAGCAGGCCGCGGGCGACGAGGTCAAGGAACACCGGATGCTCCATGGTGCTGTTGTTGTGGCCCATGGTGGTGGCGAAAACCTTGCCTTTGCCATACTCGTTGGTCCACACCAGCACATGCTCCTGCTGCGTGTCCTCGCCGAAGGCCTTGGCCAGGGGGGTGAAATTTTCGTAAAGGTGCTCGTTTTTGTAAAGCTCGTCGGCCTTGTCCAGCCACTCAGCCGGAAAGTCCTTCATCACCGGGTGCTCGGGCGCGATGTTCTTCACCAGCAGGTCGCGGTTCTTCTCGTGACTCATGCTTTTCATGCCGAGGCACTTGCGCCATTCGTCCGTGCTGGCGGCGCGGTAGCTGTGCGCGGAGCAGTGCAGCATGACCGCGGCCACGCCGTCGAAGTGCGGTTTGGCGATGCGCTCGACGAAGGCGTCATCGGTGACGCCGCCAAAGCATTCGTTGTGCAGCACCACATCGTAACCCGCGGCCCAGTCCTCCTTTTCGTAGATGCTGATGCGGTGCGTTTTGTCCTTTTTACCCTCCGGCCCTTCTTCATGCACGATGTCAAACTCGACGTTGGCGCGCGCGCTGAGGCCCTCGGCCAGGATCATCTTTTGATTTTCGTAGTCATGGCAGCAACCGCCGGTGACCATCAGCACGCGCAGCGTCTTCGGCTTGGCGTCCCCGGCAGAACTTTGGCCGCTGAGAACAAAAGCGGTGACGGCAAAAAGGGCAGCGAGCGGCAGGAGGAGTTTCATGGGGTGGGAAAAAACAAACGCGACCTGGAGGCTCATTTATCCACCCTGCACGGGCGGCATGACCGCGACCTCGCAGCCGTCGCGCAAAGGAGCGGACCGCGGCGCGTAATCGTGATCGATGGCGAGCAGCAGGCTGGCGTCCCAGTCGCGCAGGCGCGGCCAGCGAACGAACAGATCATCCAGCAACAGGCCGAGCGTGGCGCCGCCGTGCAGCTCGATTTCAGTCTCCGGCGTGCCCGTCAAATCTCGCAGCACGGAAAAAAACAGCACGCGCACGCGGATCATGGGTCGAGTTTGAGCACGCCAATGCAGGGCAGGTTGCGGAAGCGGCCATTAAAATCCATGCCGTAGCCGACAACAAATTCGTCCTCGATTTCAAAGCCAACGTATTCGGCCGTGACTTCACGTGCGCGGGGGCGGTTTTTGCTCAGCAACACACCGCAGCGCAGCCAGCGCGGCTGGTGCTCCTCCAGCCGGGCGCGGATCTCCGCCAGGGTGAGTCCGGTGTCGAGGATGTCATCAAGCAGCAGCACCGTCTGCCCGGCGAGATCGAGGTCCGGCGGCCAGGCGACGCGCAGACTGCCGCTGCTGGAAGTCGCCCCATGGTAGCTGCTGGCGCTGAGGGTGACCAGGCGCAGCGGCAGGTTGATGAAGCGCAGCAGGTCGGCGACAAAAAACAAGGCTCCATCCATCAGCGCCACGACGGTGAGCACCTGCCCTGCACAATCGCGACTGATCTCCTCCGCGAGTTCGCGCACGCGGCGATGAATGGAGTCCGCGTCGAGCAGAACGCGGTTGAGATCGCCGATGACGCCGGTGACGGAGTTGGGCATGATGCAGGGGGTTGGAGTTTCTCGACCGCGTCGCTTTGTACTGGCCAAGCGCGCGGTTTTCGTGCAGCATGTGTGTAACGGAAATGAACGCCACTGACAAACCAAACCTCCAGGATTTGCGAGTCAGCTACGAGCTGGGCGAATTGGATGACTACGCTGCGCCGTCTGACCCGTTTATCCTGTTCCAAGACTGGCTGACGGATGCGATCAGTCACAGGCTGCCCGATCCCAACTCGATGACGCTGGCCACCATCGGCCTGGATGGCATGCCGAGCACACGCACAGTGCTTTTGAAAGGACTGGACCTGCGCGGCTTCCAATTCTTCACCAACTACCACAGCCGCAAAGCGCGCGAGCTGGAGCACAACTCGCGCGCCTCGGTTTGTTTTCTCTGGGCTCCGCTGCAGCGCCAGGTCAGCGCACGCGGGCTGGTCTGGAAGCTGCCGCGGGAGGAAGCGGAGACCTACTTTGCCAGCCGCCCGCGCGGCCATCAGGTCGGCGCCTGGGCTTCGGAGCAAAGCCAGGTCATCCCCGACCGCGACTGGCTGGAGCGGCGCGCGGCGGAGGTGGACTCGCGCTACGCGGACACGGACATTCCCTGCCCGCCGCACTGGGGCGGCTACGCCCTGATGCCGGACGAAATCGAATTTTGGCAGGGCCGCCGCAGCCGCCTCCACGACCGCCTGCGCTACCTGCGCGAGGGCAATCACTGGGAGCGCCTGCGCGTCAGCCCGTGACCTAGGGCGTGTTAACATAAAGGCTTTGAGGCGGAAAGCGCGGGATTTTTGAGCGCAAAATGCAGGCTGAGGCGAAGTGAATCGAGATTCTCGCCGCCGAGAGCCGAAATTTCGCGCCAAAAAGACCCGGTTTACGGCCAAATTGCTTTATGTTAACACGCCCTAGCCCGCCACCACGAGGCGGCCCGCGTGGCGGAAACGCACCGGTGTCTCACCCCGCAACTCACCGTCCAGCTCCATCGGCGCGCGCGTCTGGGTGATCACCTCAAACTCCGCCGCCTGGAAGTACTCCAAATCCTCGCCGGGCGCATACCCAGCGGTCACCAAGCGCCGCCCTAGCTGCAAAAGCTCCCACGGACCGACCTGATGAAACAGCAGCACGTCGAGCAGGCCATCGCAGGGATCAGCCTGATCAAAAAGGCGGAAAGGCCCGCCGTAATGCCGGCCATTGCCAACCAGCACCAGCGAGCCGAGCCGCTCCGTCTCTCCCGGCACGCAAACGCGCAACACGGGCGGGCGGCCGCGCAACACACGCAGCGCGGACAAGACGTAGCTCAGCGGCCCCAGCCTCTTTTTCGCTTCCCACGTAGTCTGGCGGATGATTTCGGCATCGATCCCCACGCCGGCGAGCTGGATGAAAAACAAGTCGTTCGCCTGCCAGAGATCGATCTCTCGCGTCTCGCCCCCGGCGATGCGCGCCCAGCAGCCCGCGAGGTCATTGCCCGGCAACTCCAACTCGTGTGAAAACACATTCATCGTGCCCAGCGGCAGCACACCGAGTGTCGTCGCCGGTCTTGCGGACGGCCCGGCGCGGCACAGCCCTTGCAGCACCTCGTTCACCGTGCCGTCACCGCCTGCCGCCACCACCAACGGCCGGCCTTCGCGCGCCAGTTTTTCCGCCAGACCTTCCGCGTCACCCGGCCGGTGCGTGAGGTACAGTTGCAGCTTCGGATCGAGTTGCTCCAAGGCAGCCAAACGCCGCGCCGCGCGGGTGCTGCGCGCTGCCGGGTTGAGGATGACAGGGATGGGCTCCGCCATGCTGCGCGGTTTATCGGTCAGAAGAAAGCGCCGCGCCAGTGACAGTTTTCACTGCGCCTGCTTGGCCCTGGCCTTGCTCTTCCCTTTGCCCTTGCCCCCGGCGTCCTTCCCGTCCTGCACCGGCCCGGCCATGGGCGGGGTTTCGAAAAACGTGCCGTCGTCAATAAGCCGCGGATCACCGGTGCGGCGAAGTTCGGCGAGCAATTGCTTTTCCAGCTCCGCCTTCACCGCGGCATACGCCGGATCATCAGCGACGTTCCTCGTCTCGTGCGGATCCTTTTTGAGGTCGTAAAGCTCATGCATCGGCCGCTTGCCGTAGATCCACTGGTAGTGCTCCTTCCACTCCGGCGTGTTGCGCGCGCTGACGAGCCAGGCCTTGGTCGGACCGGCGTCATCGTCGGGATGGGTCACACGCGTCTCGCCCTCGATCTGCGCCGCCGTCGGCGGATTGGCGCTGTCGAGACCGTAGGGATCGCCCAGCGGCCAGCGCTCGGGGCGGAAGTTGATGATGAAAAGGTGGTCCGCCGTGTGCAGCGCGCGCTGGGGATAAGGTGTGAAATCGGCGCGTGCGTTTTCGACGTGGCGCTCGCGGCCGGTGACCACCCAGGTGCGCTCAGGATCGACGAGGCCGGTTTGATCCGACTTCAGCACCGGCCACAGGCTGCGCCCGGTCATCACCTCCGGCACCGCCACGCCGCCTGCCTCCAGGAAAGTGGGCGCCAAGTCTGTCAAGTTGACAAAGTCATCGACGACACGCCCGCCTTTGACGCCGGGACCGGTGACGGAGAGGCTGACCCCGGTGCCGAAGCCGTAGAGGTTGCATTTGCCATGCGGGAAACCTGGCGCGCCATGGTCGCCGCTGATGACGATGAGCGTGTTATCCAGTTCGCCCGTTTTTTCCACCGCCTCGATGAGCAACCCCATGGCGTGATCCAGGGCCGCGATCTCGCCAAAGTAATCCGCCAAGTCCTCCCGCACCTCCGGCACGTCCGGCAGATAGGGCGGCATCTTGCCCTTCAAGGAATCGGGATCGATGCCCCACAGCTTCTTGCCGCTGCCCTTGATCCAGGCGCGGTGCACGTTGGTGGGGCCGAACCAGTAACAGAAGGGCTGCCCCGCCGGCCGCGCCGCCAGAAAGTCGCCGAAATTGCCGCGCACCTCGTCGTAGAGCAGCTCCTTTGCCGCGTCCGGGTCCTTGCCATCCGCCACCATCTTCGTCACGTTCTGCGAGAACTGGTTGAACTTGCCGCCTGCCTTCTGATACGCGTGCGCTTGCTCGCCGTAAGGCGCGTCCGCCGGGGTGCCGGGGCTCCACACCTTGTAGGTCTTGCCGATGTGATACCCCGCGTCCTTCAGCAGCAGCGGGTAGGCCGGAATGCTGTCATCCCACACCGCCCCGCGCAGGATGGCGCCGCGGCCGGTGCGCCAGAAATACTGGCCGGAGAGCAAGGAGCTGCGGCAGGGCGTGCAGGACGGCGCGTTGACGTGCGCGTTGCGAAACAGCACGCCTTTTTTCGCGATCCTGTCAAAATTCGGCGTGCGCACCACATCGTTGATGCCGCCCGCGCCATTGACCTCCGCATAGATGCTGGCGTAGCGGCCCCAGTCGTCGGCGAAGAGGAAGAGGATGTTCGGGCGCTTGGTCTCCGCCTGCAACGGCAGGGCGGCGAAAAGGGCGGGCAGCAGGAGCAAAAAGAGGCGCGTCATGGCAGGCCGCAGGCAACGCGCCCGAACCGCCACTCTTGCCGCAAAAACCCAGACCCGCCAGCCTCAGGCCGCGATCTCGAAGGCCTTCAAAATCAGCTCGTGCACCTCCAGGTTGCGCAGGAAGGCCGGGAAACGCTGGCTGCCCGGGCCGAGCGCGCAGAACTCCACCATCTCCCCGGTGTGGTTGCCGCTGGTCCAGCCGACACCGGTGTGATTTTTCAACGCGGTTGCCAGATCCAGCTTCAGCCCCTGCGCCAGCTTGAGCTGGTCCTTTGTCAGCTCCAAGCCCGTGAACTGTTTCAATGCGATGCCCAGCTTCTCGCCGCTCAGCGCGGCCAGGCCGTTGCCTTTCATCCACTCGTAGGAGCGGGTGAAGCCGCGCAGACGGTCGAAGCTGGCGTTGCTGGCGTTGTAAACGCCGGGGCCGAAGCCCTGGCCCGCCTTCACACTCACCCCGTTCATCTGGATGCCGCCGCAACCGTGGTCGGTGGTGATGAGCAGCAGCGTGTCCGGGTTTTGGTCGATGAACTCCAGCACCACGCCGATCGTCTCGTCAAAAGCGAGCTGGTCGTGGATCGACGCCGCCGCGTCATTGGCGTGGCCCGCGTGGTCGATGCGCGCGCCCTCGATCATCAGGAAAAAGCCATCCGGCGCCTTTTCCAGCCGGCCCAGCGCCGCACGGCTCATCTCCGCCAGGGTCGGCACCTGCTCCGCCAGCGTCTCGACGTGGTTGCGGTCGATGCTGAACGGCAGATGGCCCTCGTAAAAGAGCCCGAGCAGCGGCTTGCAGGCATCGTGCTTGGACCGCATGAAGCTGCGCCGCTGCTCATGCACCTCGTAACCCGCCGCGCGATACCGCCCAAGCAGGTCCGCGCTGAAAAACTTCTGGCCCCCGCCCAGCAGCACATCCACCCCGCGTTCCAGATACTGCTCCGCGATCACGACCTCATCACCGCGGCTGTCCACATTGGCGGCAAAACCCGCCGGCGTCGCGTGCGTGATCGTCGCCGTGCTGACCAGGCCCACCTTGCGGCCCGCCTTCTTCAGTTTTGCCTGCAGCGGCGTCGTTTGTTTGCCGTCCGGCAGCACATTGAGCACCCCGTTGGCCACACGCTGGCCACCGCCCCAAGCGCTGGCCGCCGCCGCCGAGTCGGTCACGCAACTGCTCGCCGAAAACGTCTCCGCCAGGCAGCGCACCACCGGCCGCTCCCGGTACATCGTCGTCCAGTGGCACTCCTTCTGCGCCACCAGGTTTTGGTATTGCCGCGCCAGCGCCAGCGCGCCATGGTTCATGCCGTCGCTGACCATCAGGATGACATTGCGCGCGGCACCCTGGTTGGCAGCGGCCGCGCGCGTCTCAGCGGCGGTGAGGGACTTGTCCGCGCCAAACACGGCGCCGGTGAGCAGCGAAGCGCGCAGGAAATCGCGGCGCGAGGTGTGGGCAGATGAAGGCATGGCTGATAGGGGGGATTCAGGTTTGCGGGAGAGAGGAAAACGCCGCAAATTAGCACATTCAAACCGCGCTTTCGTGTCTTTTTCGCCCCCGAAACGCGCCGCGGCTCAGGGCGCGGGAAAGGCCGCCAACGCCGATGCGTCGCCGATCCAAGCGCCGAAGTAGGGCCACTCCGCTCCCGCGCGCCAGAGGAAGACAAAAAACGGCCGGTCGAAAAAGAAGTGCCGCGGCACCATCTTGGGCGGTTTTGGTGGCTCGGGCGCCGCGCCAAAGGGTTCTGTGAGCATCTCGACGCGCACCTTGATTTCCGCACCCTTCTCCGTCAGGTCAAAATTCAGCCGCTGCAACGCGCGCACAACACGCCAGGGCTCCCTTTCGCCGCGATAGAAACGCGCGCCTTGCAGACGCGGCTGGAAGTCATGCTTCGCCTCCAGTTTAATTAGCGGGATGCGCACGTCGTCTTGAGCATGCAGCCATGAATCTGTCGCCGAACCAAACTCACCTTCAAGCGGCGAGCTCAGCCACTGGCGCAGATTGGCGCAAGCCGCGGCAAAACTCACCGGCTCCCGCGGCAGGTAGAGCACCGCCGCCTCGTTGTCCGAACCCGCGAGATGCAGCGCGTGAGTTCCTGTCTCGTAATGGAGCACGCGCACCGAGTTGCGAAAAAACTCGGACACCTTGTCTCGCACGCCAAAGAACCGCACCGGTGTCTGCTTCTCTTTACCTTGAAAACTCAATGGCGTTTGTTGGGAACGGTAAAAGGGGCGCGCGAAGATCAAGCTGCGCTGCAACAAGCCAAACGCCACCCGGCCATTTTCGACGGGAGCAGTGGGAAAGCTCTGCGCCTCCCCCGTCATTGGCGCCGCCTCAGCATTCACTCGCGCGATGAATTCCGCCGTCGCCGACCCTGCCCAAACCTTCCATCCTGAGACCGGCGACACCGCCTGTGCATCCCATTTGAAGCTGTCCAGCAGCGTCATCAATGCATTTGGCGGCTCCACTCGCTCCAACCTCATGCCTCGCCACGAATCATCCCAAGCCGCTTGAAAAAGCGGCGTCCACAAGACGGTCTGCGAGGCATCGAAAGCCTCCTCGGGATGCGCCACCGCTTCGAAACCGCGCGCCGGATGGCTGCCCATCAAACCAAGGAGCAACAGGAGTGCTCCCGAACGCATTTTGGCAAAAGGACGGCCACACATCGCACCGGATTTTGAGCCGGGCGCGCTGCGCCTGTCAAGACAAGCCCGACTTTCGGCCGCGACACGCCACGGCGCCCGTTTCATCCCCCGGCACCGGCGGCGGGTCATCAGCGGTTTTGTGCTCGCCGCCGAAGGCAACGCGAGCGGCAGCGATCCGGTGACGCTGGCGCGGCCGTATTGAGCGCGGGATTGGAGACTAGAAATTGAAGAATCGAAAATGATGCCTGCATCAAAAGCCCTGATGACAGCATTCCTCAGCTTGAAGTGATGGATTATCCGCCTGGGCTCGAACCGCAATACACCAATCCCGGCGCGCCAGGCGCTCAATTATAAGAGATCATGAAACGACTTGCCCCTTTCTGCGCAAGCGCATTGGCAGTCCTTTGCGCGAGCGGGAGGGCCGGCCTCACAGAGGCCGGGTACAGCCCGGCGGCTTTTGCTGGACGGCGCAGTTGCCGGTTGAGCAGGCGGGAAAATGACGCTAGGGCGGAGGGCATGTCGCTGCCCTTGCTCACTTTCATCCTGCCTTTTTGCAGGGTGCGGCGCGGGCGCGGGGACGTGGCGGCCGGAGGGGGTGGCGCATGAGCGAGGAGACCTTCATCCATGACCTGGGGCTGATCGTGGTGGCAGCGACGCTGTTTGCCCTCCTGGCCCGGCGGATCGGGATGCCGTCGATCGTGGCCTATTTGCTCGCGGGCCTGGTGCTGGGGCCGGTGACGGGGCTGGTGGCGTTGTCGGGCACGATCCAACTGGTGGCGGAGATCGGCATTGCGCTGCTGCTTTTCCTGGTAGGGCTGGAGCTGAGCCTGGACAAGATCAAGAACGTGGGAAAGGTGGCGGTGGTGGCGGGCGTGGGGCAGGTGCTGTTCACGGCGGCGGGCGGGCTGCTGATCTGCTGGCTGCTGGGCTTTGACTGGATGAAGTCGGTCTTCACGGCGGTGGGCATCACGTTCAGCAGCTCGGTGCTGGCGGTGAAGCTGCTGGATGAGAAGGGGGAGCTGGACAGCCTCTACGGGCACATCGCGGTGGGCTGCTCACTGGTGCAGTCGTTCATCGTCATCATCCTCCTTTCGGTGCTCAGCGGCCTGTCCGGAGAGCGGGAGGGGGGGACTTGGGGGATGATCCTGGGGCTGCTGGGCAGCTTCGGCGGGCTGCTGGTGCTGGTGCTGGGCGTGGCGCTTTGCTCCCGTTTTCTGCTGGCGCGCTTGTTTGACTGGGCGGCGCACCAGGCGGACGCGCTGGTGATCTGGAGTCTGTGCTGGTGCTTCGCGGTGATCTCGGCGGCGCGGCTGCTGGGGCTGTCCCTGGAGATTGGGGCCTTCCTGGCGGGCATCAGCCTGGCGCAACTGCCCTACAACGCGGACCTGCACCGCCGGGTGCATCCGCTGATGAATTTTTTCCTGGCGATCTTTTTTGTCTCGCTGGGCATTCAAATGAACCTGAACGACATGTCGGGCGGCTGGCTGCCCCCAGTGGTGATCTCGCTCTTTGTGTTGATTGGGAACACGCTGATCTATTCGATCATGATCCCGCGCCTGGGCTACAGCGCGGAGACGGCGCTGCTCACGGGCATCACGGGCGCGCAAATCAGCGAGTTTTCGTTCATCCTGGCGGCGACGGGGGTGTCCCTGGGGATGCTGGACGGGAGCGCGGTGAGCCTGATGTCCTTGATCGGACTGCTGACGATGGGGGTGTCCGCCTACATGATCCGGCACAATCACCGCATCTGCGCGCTGCTGCGGCGGACGGGAGTGCTGGCCTGGTTCGGTCAGGGGGGGGCGGACAATGAAAAGGCGCCGGAGCCGGGACTGCGGGATCACATCATCGTGGTGGGCATGAACAGCCTGGGACAGCGGCTGGTGCAGCGGCTGGCGGAGCGGGGGGAGCAGGTGGTCGCCGTGGACACGGACACGAGGAAACTGGCCGGGGTGCCCTGCCGCACGGAACTGGGAAACGTGAGTTACAAGTCGGTGCTGGATCATTTGTGCCTGGGCCAGGCGCGGCTGCTGGTGTCCACGCTGCACATTGACGCCACGAACGATCTGCTGGCTTATCGCTGCCAGGAGGCGGGCGTGCCTTGCGCGGTGCATGTGCATGATGTGCGGGAGATGGAGAACCTGCTGGCGATCGGCACGGACTATTTGATGATTTCGAAGGTAGACGGGGTGAAGAAATTGAACGCGAAACTGAGGGAGCTGGGCTGTCTGCCGGCGAAGAACGCATGACGGAGCTGGCGCTGCTGCTGTTGGTGGCTGCGATTGGCTATGGCCTGTCGCGCTGGACGGGGCTGCCGGTGATCCCGCTGCTGCTGGGGCTGGGCATGGCGCTGTCCTTCAGCGGCTTGGTGGAAATCCCAGTGACGGGGGTCGAACTGCAGGATGACCCGCTGTTTTTCGCGCTGGAGCTGGGGCTGACGGTGCTGGTGTTTGTGTCAGGCGTGGAGCTGAACCCGCAACGCTTTCGCCGGCAAAGGCGCTCGGTGCTGTGGGTGGGGCTGGTGCAATTCACGGCGATGGGCCTGGTGGGCTACGCCGGGGCGCGGGCGCTGGGGTTTGAGCCGCTGACGGCGATCTACCTGGGCTTTGCGGTGTCGGCCAGCTCGACGGTGGTGGTGCTGCGGCAGCTCCAGAGCAGCCAGCAGGCCTTTGAGCCGCACGGCCGCATGGTGGTGGGGGTGCTGCTGCTGCAAGACGGGTTGACGATCGCGATCCTGGTGGCGCTGACGCACACGGACGGGGCGCTGGACCTGGCCAAAGGTTTCGGCGCCGCAGCGCTGATGGCGGGCGCGGCCTGGCTGCTGCAACGCAGCGCAGCGCGCTGGTGGATCGAGCGTTGCCGGGACGATGAGGAATCGATGCTGCTGAGCGTGCTGTCGCTGCTGTTCATTTTCCTTGGCGCAGCCTATCTGGCGGGTCTGCCGCTGGTGATCGGGGCCTTTCTGGCGGGTTACGCGCTGTCGAGTTTTCCGGTCAGCGGTTTGGTGGGCGGGCTGCTGCAGTCGCTGGCGGATTTTTTCCGCGCGATCTTCTTTGTGGCGCTCGGAGCGCTGGTGTCGGTGCCGGAGCCGGGCACGGTGCTGGCGGCGCTGGTGCTGGCGCTGCTGGTGCTGCTGGTGACGCCGCCGCTGGTGGCGGCGGTGGCGGAATGGACCGGGCTGACCAGCCGTCCGGCGATCGAAAGCGGCCTGCTGCTGGCGCAGACGAGCGAGTACTCGCTGATCCTCGGCCTGGTGGGCCTCAGCCTGGGGCACATCGGCGGCGAAACGTTCACCCTGATGGCGATGATGGCGGTGGCGACGATGACTTGCACGCCGCTGCTGGCGCGCCCGGCGGTGACGAACTGGCTGATGCCGCTGCATCCGCTACGCCGCCGCCGTGCGCTGGCACGGGCGGAGCACGAGGACCACGTGCTGGTGCTCGGTTTCGGCTCGGCCGGCATGTACGTGCTGAAACCGCTGCGCGCCGCCAACCTGTCGCTGCTGGTGGTGGATGACGACCCGGTGGTGATCGCGAAAATGGACAAGCTGGGCATCCCCAGCCTGCGCGGCGACGGCGCGGACGAGCACACGCTGCAGCGCGCGGGGGCGGACAAGGCGCGCTTCATCATCGCCTCCATGCGCCGGGTGTCGGATGCGCGCAGGGTGCTGGCCTTCGCCAAAAAAGCGCCGGTGCTGGTGCGGGTGTTCGAGGACGCGGAGGCGGAGGAGATCGAAAAACTCGGCGGCATCCCCGTCTCCAACGCCGGCGCGGCGGTGGAGGAGTTTCTGAAGTGGTTTGAGACGGCCGAGTGGCGGCGCTGAACAACCGCAGTCGCGCTTTCCTTGCGCCAGCGCTGAAAGCCGCTACGTTGCGCGCCCCTCCAAACCCGCACCCGCTTTCGAACCCATGTGGAAAGGCCGTTTCTCCCAGCCCACCAGCCAGCTCGTCCAGGCGTTCGGCGAGTCCGTGTCCTTTGACTGGCGGCTCTACGCGCACGACATCCGCGGCTCCATCGCCCACGCCAAAGGGTTGGAGAAAGCCGGCATCCTGACCGCGGGCGAACGGACGCAGATTGAAGAAGGGCTGCTGGCGATCCAGCATGAGATCGAGCACGGCGACTTTGAGTGGCAGACCGCGCTGGAGGACGTGCACATGAACATCGAGTCGGCGCTGACGGAACGGATCGGCCCCGCCGGCGCCAAGCTGCACACCGCGCGCAGCCGCAACGACCAGGTGGCCACCGATGTGCGCCTGTACTGCCGCGACGCCTGCGACCAACTGGCCGCCGGTCTCCGCCAGTTGCAGCGCGCCCTGGTCGAAGCCGCCGAACGCGCGGGTGATGCCGTCGTGCCCGGTTACACTCACCTCCAGCGCGGCCAGCCGGTGCTCTTCGCCCATCACCTGCTCGCCTACGTCGAGATGCTGGCGCGTGACGCCGGCCGCCTGCGTGACGCCCGTGCCCGGCTCGACGTGATGCCGCTCGGCTCCGGCGCGCTGGCCGGCTCCACCTTGCTGCTGGATCGCGACTTCATCGCCAGCCAGCTCGCCTTTGCCGCCGTCTCGCAGAACAGCATGGACGCGGTGAGCGACCGCGATTTCATCGCCGAGTTGCTTTTCGCCATCGCCCTCTGCGGGATGCATTTGTCCCGCCTCAGCGAGGACATCATCCTCTGGTGCAGCGCCGAGTTCGGCTTCGTCAGTTTGAGCGACGCCCACACCACCGGCTCCAGCCTGATGCCGCAGAAGAAGAACCCGGACGTGGCGGAGCTGACCCGCGGCAAGACCGGGCGTCTCGTCGGGAATCTGGTCAGCCTGCTGACCATTTTGAAGGGCCTGCCGATGACCTACAATCGCGACCTGCAGGAGGACAAGGAGCCGTTGTTCGACTCCATCGACACCCTGCGCACCACGCTCGAAGTGGTGGCGGAGATGATTTCCGGCATGGAGGTGAAAAAGGACCGCACCGCCGCCGCCACCGCCGATCCCCTGCTGCTCGCCACCGATCTGGCGGATTACCTGGTGCAACGCGGCGTGCCGTTTCGACAGGCGCATGAGGTGATCGGCAAGCTGGTCGCGTTCTCCCTCAGCGAAAGCCGCGGCTTTACCGATCTGACCCTGGAGGAATATCGCCAGTTCTCGGAGGCGTTTGAGAAAGACCTCTTCGACCGCCTCACGGTCGAGGCCGCCCTGCGCGCCCGCAGCGGCACCGGCATGCCAGGACCGGGCCAAGTCACCAACCAACTCGCCCGCTGGCGCGCCGAACTCAGCGACCTTGCATGATCCGGCCCGAAGACAGCGAGTTTCCCCTCTTTCAGGTGCGCGAGGGCGGCGGCTGGGCCAAGGTCGCCGCACAGCAGGTCTATGCCGATCCTTACATCCAGATCGAACGCGCCGATTACCTCACGCCCGGCCGCCCGCACCGGCCGGTGCCCTGGACCATCGCCCATCGCAAGGCCGCCGTCGCCGTGGCTCCGGTGCTGGAGGACGGACGCTTTTTGCTGATCGCGCAGGAGCGGCTGCCGGTGCAGGACACGCTGTGGGAGTTTCCGGCGGGGCAGATTGACATCGAGCATTCGGAGGATCCCCGGCAGACCATCCTCGACACCGCGCTAGCCGAGCTGCGCGAGGAAGCGGGCGTCGTGCTGCACCCGAAGCGGGGCCGGCTGCAGCCGCTGGGTTTTTTCCTGCCCTCGCAAGGTTTCACCACCGAGCACGTTTATTTGTTCAGAGCGGAGCCCGTGTGCGTCGTCAGTCAGCCGGAGCCGGAGGACAGCGAGCACATCAGCGCCGTGCGGCCCGTGAGCGCGGGGGAATTGCGTCGGATGATCGCTGCCAATGAGATCACCAACGCCCTGACGCTCGCCTTGTTCGCACGGATGGCAGCCAAGGGGCAGGTCTGACCCTCACAACTTCGATCCCCCTCTTTTTTCAAGCCATGTGGCAGGCAGCTCTCAACAAAGTTTTCAAGGTCCGCGAGAAAGTGGCGCTCAACCTCAACAAGGAGGATGAGGAAAAACCCTTCCTCGAGCATCTCGAGGATCTGCGGAAGATGTTCGTACGCATCCTGGTCACGCTCATCGTCAGTGTCATCGGCACCTTTGCCTTCTACAAACAGCTCTTCCAGGTCATCCTCGGTCCGCTGCGCATGGCCGGTTTTGGCGAACAGGGCGAGAAGCTGGAGAGCTTCCTGACCACGCTCTCGCCGCAGGAGGCCTTCATGACGGCGGTCAACATCTCCCTCATCGCCGCCATCATCATTTCTTTCCCGCTGCTGCTGTTCTTCATCCTGCAGTTCGTCCTGCCCGGCTTGCGCAACAATGAAAAGCGCGTCCTCTGGCCGACCATCGGCATCGGCGCGGGCTTGTTTCTGCTCGGCGTTTGCTTTTCCTACTTCGTCGTGCTGCCGCGCGCGCTCGAGTTCTTCGCCGAATTCGCCGAAGGCATGGGCGTGCGCAACGACTGGCGCCTGGGCGAGTACATCACCTTCTCCACCCGTTTCATCCTGATCTTCGGCATCTCCTTCGAGCTGCCGGTGGTGGTGATGGCCCTGGTGAAGCTGGATTTCCTCAGCTACAAGGTGATGGGCGCCACCCGCAAGCACGCCATCATCGCCATCGCGGTGTTCTCCGCCGTCATCACGCCCACGCAGGACGTGCTGACCCTGCTCCTGCTCGCCGCCCCGCTTTACGTCCTCTACGAAATCTGCATCTGGCTCGCCTGGTTCCTGGAGAAAAAGGAGCGCCAGATGTACCCCGAGTTCTATGCCGAGCGCGACAAGGACGAGGCTGTGCTGGAAAAGGAAGTCGACGAGTGGGACAAGGACGGTTACACCCCGTGGTTCTCCGATGAGGAGGACGACGACATCGAAGACGAATACCAGCAACGCGCCAAGGCGGCAGCCCCGGAAACCTCTTCGACCGCCTCTGCACCCGCCACCGGCGGCAGTGAAAAAAGCCTGGAGGAACTCGCGCGCGAAGACGAGCAAAGCGGCGGCCCGCCCGCATCTGGCGCCGGGGCTCCCGATTCGCCAGGCGACCCCGCGCGCAACAACGACTGACGTTGTTGCGCGTCAAAAAGTGCGCCCGCGCGCCCTGCCGGAGCCGTTTCGCACTTTACTCCCGCGTCGAAAATCGGTAAAAAACGCTTTCCGACCGGATTTCCCGGTCTTCGCACCCCTCTAAATCCTCAACGTTCTTATGTCTCCTCGTCGTTTTAGCCTCGCCCTCCTGGCTTCTCTTTCGCTTGCCACCCTCGCACCCGCGGACATCATGGTGCTCAAAAACGGCGACCGCAAAGAAGGTCAGGTCCTCAATGAGACGCCCGACACCGTGCGCATGAGGTACCGCCTCACGGAGAAAATCTGGGACGAGAAGGACTTCCCCCGCGCCGACATCGCCGAGATCATCCGCCAGACACCCTCCGAGGTCGCGCTCAAGGAGGAGAATCTGAAAGCGCTGCTGCCCACCAAGGACATGATGAGCGCCGACGAATACGAGCGCACGATCCAGGACAAGCTCCGCCCCTTCGTCAATCAGCACTCCGGCACCCCCGAGGCCGCCGAAGTCGAGCAGATCATCAAGGAACTGCAATCCGAAAAAGAGAAGGCCGTCTCCGGCCAGCTCAAGGTGGATGGCAAGTGGCTCAGCCCGGAGGAAGTCAAACGCGACGATTACAACATCCGCGCCTACAAGCTGCGCAACGAGATCAAAGCCACCGCCAACTCCGCCAGGATGGAGGACTGGATCGCCTCCCTGCGCCTTTATGACCGCTTCATCGATCCGACCACCGGTTACTACGCCTCCACCCACTACCCGGAGCTGGTGAAGGAAATCCTCGAGGTGCTGGCCAAATATGAGACCGAGGTGCTGCGCATGATTCGTGAAGAGCCTGTTCTTCGCCGCGCCCAGGAAGAAGGCGTGAAGAAATTGATCGAGCCGGACAAGTCCCGCACCGAGGCAGACATCAAGATGAAATACGACCGCTGGAAGGCGGAGTATGACGGCGACAAGCGCTCGCGCAATCGCTGGCTCATCCCTTACAAACTCGACGCCGCCAGCCTCAACGAAGCCCACAAAGCCATCCTCGCGGAACGCGCGAAGCTCGCCGCCCTCGATCTCGAAGCGCTCAAGGAGCAAAACGAACTGCTCGTTGCCGTCTTTCGCTACCTGGCGGAAGAGAACGCCATCGAGGCCGAGGCCGCGTTGAAAAAAGCGTCTGAATCCAGCACCTCCAAGAAGCAGGAATACTCCCGCGTGTTTGCCGATCTGCGCGGGAGGGTGTCCACCCTGAAAAATGAGATTCAGCGCAAGAACAACGCCCAGCGCACCTTCAACCAAAGCTCCGGCGCCATCAGCGGCGGTAGCGGCCCCATCATGGATGAGCGTGTCGCGCAGGCCATGGCCCAAGCCAAAGGAGGCACACCACCCCCGGCGGAAGCCGATCCCAATGCCGCGCCCGGCAGCGCCGCGCCAGCACCGGCCCCCGCTCCGAAACCGGCGCCAGCGCCTGCCCCCACGCCAACGGCCGTGGTCGAAGAGGAAGGCGGCTTCCCCATCATGCTCCTGGTCGGCGGCATCGCCCTGCTCGCCGTTTTGTTGATCGCCATGGTCATGCAGAAGAAGAAAAAGCAGGAGTAAGCTGACTCTTCCCGGTCTTCCGCCCTCGGTCTTCCCAGTTCCCATCTTCGATCTCCCATGCCTCACGTCAGCACCAACGGAATCCAGATGCATTATGAAGAGCTCGGCAGCGGCGACCCGCTGGTCTGCATCATGGGCGTCACCGCCCCTGGCGCGGTTTGGGAAGCGCACGCTGCCGAGTGGTCCAAGCACTTCCGCTGCATCCTCGGCGACAACCGCGGCGTCGGCCAGACCGACAAGCCCGAAGGCCCCTACACCACCGCCATGATGGCTGACGATTACGCCGGCCTCATGGACGCGCTCGGCATCGCTCAGGCACGCGTCGTCGGCTGCTCGCTCGGTTCCGTGGTCGCCCAGCAACTCGCCTTGCGCCATCCGGCCAAGGTGAAGAGCATGATCCTCATGTGCACCTGGGCGCGCCAGGACCGCTTCGGCCTCCGCACCTGGCAGCACCTGATGAAGTGCAAGGCCGCCATGCGTCCGGAGGACTTCATGCACTACGTGCAGATGCTCATCTTCACCAAGCCCTGGTTCGACAACGACGACTGCTGGAACAGCATGCAGCAGGGCCTCAAAGACGCCGCCATCAGCGCGGCGCCACAGCCCGTGCATGCCATGGAGGCGCAAGCGCAGGCTGCCATCACCCACAACACCCTATCCGAGCTGAAAAACGTGACGTGCCCGGCCCTCGTCATCGGCGGCAAGGACGATGTCTTCACCCCGAAGTGGATGAGCGAGGAGGTGGCTGGCGCCATTCCCGGCGCAGACTTGCATCTCTACGACTGCGCCGGTCATGCCTTCCACTGGGAGAAGCTGGACGACTTCAATCCGCGCACCACGCAGTGGCTGCTCGACCATTGAGTGAAAACGGCGTCCGCGCCGCGCCCTCTGTGACTTGACAATCCCGGCGCAGACTGGAAAGGGAGGGACTCTTTTTTTTCCCGCTCATGACCTCTCTGCCCGTCCTCGCCGCTGCCTCCGCTGCCTCCGCTGCCGTCGCGGAAGCTGCTGATCACGCGCCGCACGCTCTGCCACCGCTGTGGATGATCGCGCCTTTCGCGCTGCTGCTGCTCTGCATCGCCTTGATGCCGCTGTTTGCCGGGCATTTCTGGGAGCATCATTATCCCAAGGTCGCCATCGGCCTCGGTTTGATCACCGGCTGCTATTATTTCTTCGTGCAGGACGACAGCCACGCTCTGCTGCATGCCGGGCACGAATACGTCAGCTTCATGGCGCTGGTCGGCTCTCTTTTTGTCATCTCCGGCGGCATCAACATCCAGGTGAAGGGAGAGGCCACGCCTTTTGTGAACACGCTGTTTCTCGCCATCGGCGCGGTGCTCGCCAACCTCATCGGCACCACCGGCGCCTCCATGCTCATGATCCGCCCCTGGATCCGCATGAACAAGTACCGCATCACCTCCCTGCACGTGGTGTTCTTCATCTTCATCGTCAGCAACGTCGGCGGCTGCCTCACGCCCATCGGCGATCCGCCGCTCTTTCTTGGCTTCCTGCGCGGCGTGCCCTTCTGGTGGGTGGTTCAACACTGCTGGCCGGCCTGGGCGATGGCCTGCGGCCTGCTGCTCGCCGTCTTCTACGTGATGGACAGCATCAATTTCCGCAAGGCACCCAAAGAAATTCGGGACAAAGAGACCGCGCACGAAGAATGGATCTTCCGCGGCATGCGCAACCTGGTCTTCCTCGGCATCGTGCTCGGCGCCGTCTTCCTGCCCAAGAGCCTGCAGGAAACCACCATCGCCGGGGTGCTCACCGTGCCCGCCCTGGTCATGATCCTGGCGGCGGTTGGCTCTTACTTTGCCACCCCCAAACCCGTGCATGAAGCCAACGAGTTCAACTTCGGCCCGGTCAAAGAGGTCGGTTACCTCTTCATCGGCATCTTCCTGACCATGATCCCCGCGCTGCAGATCCTGCAGAGCGGCGAACTGGTCAGAATCAGCACGCCCCTGCAGTATTACTTCACGGCCGGCGCGCTCTCCGCCTTCCTCGACAATGCGCCCACTTACCTGTCCTTCCTGGCCGCCGCCATGGGTTCCGCCGGACTCTCCGTGGACAGCGTGCCGGACGTGCTGCAATTCACCCAGCAGGGCGCGCTGCTGCTCATGGCCGTCTCCTTGGGCGCGGTCTTTTTCGGCGCCGGCAGCTACATCGGCAACGGCCCGAACTTCATGGTCAAAGCCATCGCGGAAAAAGCCAGGGTCCGCACACCCTCCTTCATCGGTTACATCCTGCGCTTCTCCCTGCCGATCCTGCTTCCCATCCTCATCGTGGTGGGCTACATCATTTTGAAACTCGGCCAGTAACCACACCGGCATGCCTGAGCATCGCTTCATCTACAGCGACCGCGTCCAGTTCTCGGACACGGACCTGGCGGGCATCGTCCACTTCGCCAATTTCTTCCGCTACATGGAGCGCGCGGAGCACGCGTTCTTCCGCGCGGTCGAACTGTCCATCGCCGAAGACCCCGCGCTGGTCCCCGACGACGAGCGCGTCGGCTGGCCGCGCGTGCATGCCTCCTGCGACTTCCACGCGCCTTTGCTTTTTCAGGAGGTGTTTCAGGTCGAGCTTCTCATCGAGGAGATCCGCGGCAAAGCCATCCGCTACCTGCTGCGCACCTGGAAGGAGGACGGCAGCCTCGCCGCCGAAGGCCGCATGGCCGCCGCCTGCGTGCGCAAGGATCCGGAAACCGGCCGCATGAAGGCGGTGCCGATCCCGCCGCGCATCCTCGAAAAAATCGAGGCCGCTCCGGAGGAGGCGCTGCGCCGCCGCGCGCACGCCTGATTTCCGCAACAAACTCGTTGTCGCAGGCCGTTCCCCGGCTCAGATAACGGCCAACCAACCCCTCCCATGCGCAACATGAACTGGATCCTCTTTGCTTTGCTGACCGTGCTCTCCTGGGGCGTCTATGGCATCTTTCTGCACAAGGCGCGCGGCCTCATGCCCATGGGCTCCGAAGCCCCGCACGCCAGCTTGAAGGCCTTTCTTTTTGTCTGCATCGCCTACGCCCTGATCGGCGTGGTTACGGTCGCCATGCTCAAGCTGCGCGGCACCAACTGGAGCTTCTCCGGCGATGGCGTCACCTGGAGCTTGATTGCCGGCAGCGCAGGAGCACTCGGCGCCTTCACCCTGGTGCTGGCTCTCGGGGCCGCCTCGCCCATCTTCAAAGGCGCTGCCGCCGCCGCGGTCATGCCCATCGTGTTCGCCGGCGCGCCCGTGGTCAACACCCTCGTCGCCATGACGATTCATCCGCCCGAAGGCGGCTGGAAAGCTTTGCCCTTGCCCTTCATCCTCGGCTGCGTGCTCGCCGCCACCGGCGCCTTCCTGGTCGCCAAGTTCGCCCCCGCCAACACCGGCGGCGGCCACGCCAAACCGCACACCGCTCAAGCGGTGAAGTAGGGCGGAACCCGTCTCCGCCCGCTTATTCCCCTCCTTCTTTCGCGGCAGGCAGCAACTCCAGCACATCTCCGGTGATCGGACGCGGCCAACTGGAAGGGTCTTCGTTTTCGAGGTCGATGATCCGCTCCGCGGGCTTCCCGTCGATTTGCCGGATCAGCTTCGCTTTCGGACAATACCCGGGTTTGAACACATTGTTGGCAGCGATGACCACCTCGCCATAATGGGTATAGCGTATGAGCATCGAATCATCCGAAGGCACCCCAACATTTTCCTTACCCGGCTGCACAACACCATTTCCTCTCGGAGGGGTCATATTGAAAGTCTTTTCCAGGGAGCCGTGGCGTACGGTGATTTTCTCCAAGACGCCGGCACCGAAAGCATCCTGATCAGCCGGCCACGGACAGAACAAAACATCCCCAGGTTGGAATACCAAGGAGATGCCTTGACTGATGTTCAGTCTGTTGAACCTTTGAACGAACTCGGATGCCTTTTCAAGCGAGCCTGCCTTGGAGACGATGAACATCAAGTCGGCGCGAAAGTCCGTGTCTCTGCGAATCCCCGGCGCAGCTATCAAAGGTCTCCTTCTTACAGAGGAATGCGGCGCGGGAGAGACGACCGGCTCCGGTTTCAGCTTTAGCTTCTTCATCGGCACCCATTCTTTCAATTTCGTGGCCATCATCCATCCGCGCACCAGATCAAGCGGAGGCTCATCTTCCGACATTGGGGTGTAAATCCTCCGCAACGGCAATTCTCTTTCGCACCACCACACGCCGCTGTCCGGAACCTCAGCCGCACTCATCAGACAGGCCGCAAAAAAACCACTGGCCTTATCGTTGCCAAGAGCCAGTTCCAATGCGGGTTTCCCCGCTTCGTTTTTCAGTTTCGGATCAAGGGGCATCCCCATCAGCCACTCAACCGCCTCATCCGACATGCCTTTGTCGCTCAATGCCGCATAATGAAGCAATCCATTGCCTTGCGCATCGACCACACTGGGGTCAGCTCCAACACTCGCCAGTTTGCGGATCATCGTCCACTCACTCCCGCCTAACCCGTACCGCTTGGCACAAAAAAGCAGCGGAGTCACGCCCTCCGGATCCTGGGCGTTCAAATTCGCGCCGGCATGAACGAAGTCGCTCAAAGTGTCTTGTTGCACCTTTCCGAGCGGGTTAAAATATTCAAAGTAGACGGTGTAAAACAAGGTGGTCCGGCCCGCATCATCCGTTGCTTCGAGTGAGGCTCCAGCTTCCAGTAATGTGTCGATGATGCCCTTCGATCCGATAGCGTAAAACAAGGGAGTATGCCCCGCGATGGCTGCCGCGTTCGAGCCAGATTGACCGGAAGCGTCGGCCTGTTCTATTTTCGTCACCGCATCGACTTCCGCGCCGGCTTGCAATAGCAAGCTAACCATGTTCAACGACTTTATCTGACAGGCAAGATGGAGCGGTGTTCCGAGCGCTTTATCACTTCCCTGAACATGCGTGGACCGCAAAGGAACCCACGCCTCAACCGAGGCTCCCGCCTCCAGCAGCATCTCCAAAACCGTCTCATTTCGATGCTCAATCGCCATCCGCACGGGGGACAATAGCTCACTACCGCCGTTATTGACATCCGCCTTGGCAGCGATCAGCAGTTCACAGATGTCATTGTGCCCGGCTTCTGCCGCCAGCGCGAGCGGTGTCTTAGATTGCCACTTTTGAAGAGATTCAACATAACGGCTGCGCATCTGATTCACATCAAACCCGCGCTCAATCATCCGCCGGGCCAGTTCCCGCCAACCCTTCTCCGCCACCAAGTGCAGCGGGTATTCCTTCTTCGCCCGGTCCGGACTTTCCCGCAGCAGCCGCTCCATGCGTACGATCTCCTGCGCCTCCTCCTTGTCCAGCAACGGCAGGATGGAATCCGCCGACGGAGTTGGCGGTGCCACACCCATGCCGGCGAGGGCTTCCCGCGCGCGTTCCACCAGCTCCTTTTGCGCCGGATGCCCGGCCACGAGCCGTTGCAACAGCGCCGCCGCTTCATCGTGCTGCCCCTGCTTGCGCCGCACCTCGGCCAGCCGGAACAGGCCGGTGGCCAGGAATCGCTGTTGGGCCTCGCCCGCGGCCACCAGCTTTTGGTAGGCGGCAGCCGCCGCCTCCAGGTCGCCGTTCACCTCCTCCGCCACCAGCCCTTGCTCAAGCAGCGCCTTCATGTCCGTTTCCGCCGCCGCCAGGGGCAGCGCCAGCATCATTGCAAAGAAAATTGAGAAGCGATGCTGAGCCGTCTGGGCGTAGGCCGGGTGTCCCGAAGGGCGCCCGGCTTGGGCGAGCGGAGAAAGCCGGGCGGGCTGCGCCACACCCGGCCTACGTTTGGATGGCATCCTATGGGATGACGGTGCAAAGAAAAGTGGTTTCATAGCGGGTTCAATTTTGCCTGATGAGGCAGGTTGAAGTTGTCATGGTTCTGTCAAATCCAGTTTGTATCCCACGCGATGCACTGTCTTCAAATAACGAGGCCGCGCCGGGTCCGGCTCGAGCTTGGCGCGCAGGCTCAGCACTTGGTTGTCCACCGTCCGCGTCGTCGGCGCGGCGTTCGACTCCCACACCACGTCGAGAAACCGCTCCCGCGACACCGGCCTGCCCGCCTCCGCCGCCAGCAAGCGCAGCATCGCCAGCTCGCGCGCCGTGAGCGCCACTGGTTCGCCGCCGCGCGTCGCCGTCATCGTTCCAAAATCCACCGCCACCGCGCCGATGCGGATTTGCCCCGGCGACTCGGCTTCCCGGCGCGCGCGACGCAGCAGCGCGCGCACCCGCGCCAGCAATTCCGCTCCGGCAAAGGGCTTGGCCAGATAATCGTCCGCTCCGGCGTCGAGGCCCGTAACGCGATCGCCCACTTGGCCACGCGCGGTCAGCATGAGCACCGGCATCATGCGTCCACGCGCGCGCAGTTCGCGGCATAATGCGAAACCGTCCAGGCCCGGCAGCATCACGTCGAGGATCACCAAGTCCGGCGTTTCATCCAGCGCCAGACGCAGCCCTTCCTCGCCGTCGCGCGCCACCCGCACCCGCCAGTCCTGCTGCGCCTGGAGCAGGTCGGTCAAGGCCATGCGCATGGCGTGCTCGTCTTCGATGATCAGGATTCGCATTCCGGCCTCCGTTGCAAAATCAATCGCGCCACCAACCCGCCACCGGGCGCGTTGTCAATCTCCGCGCGGCCCCCGTGCCCGCTCGCGATGTGCCGCACCAAGCTCAAGCCCAGGCCCGCGCCCGTGGTCTCGCGCCGCAACTCGGAACCGGTACGATAAAACGGCTCCCACACTTTTTCCCGCTCCGCTTCGGCGATGCCCGGCCCTTGATCGCTGACCTCAAGCAGCCAAGTGTCCGCATCCACGGCGCGCGCCGTCACGCCCACTGCCGTACCCGGCGGCGCGTGTTTGAGCGCGTTGTCCAGCAGGTTCAACAGCGCCTGATGCAGCGCCTCCGCGTCTCCGGTTGGCGGCGGATCAATGGCCGCCACCTCGTCGCGCAGCGTCACGTTCAACCGCTCCGCCCGCACCCGCAGCAGACGCAGCACACCCGCCACCAGCGCGCCGGGTTGCAGCGGCGCGAAGGCGTAGCGTTTCACTCCGCGCTCCATGCGCGCCGCGTCCAGCACGTTGCCTGCCAGCGTGGCCAGCCGCGCGCTTTCGTCGTGCATCACCTCCAGATACTCACGCACCCGCGCGCCGTCGGTGACCGTGCCGTCGATGAGGTTCTCCGTCATCAGCCGCAGCGAGGCCAGCGGCGTGCGCA
>CAZKMS010000015.1:0-55611 GCA_964553805.1 uncultured Verrucomicrobiaceae bacterium | reverse complement strand
TAGGCGCACAACCGCTCGATGCCCATGCGGTCGGCGACGGCGAGGAGATGCTCCGAGCGTTCTTCAGGAGTGGCCTCTGGCAAAGAGGCTCCGGAGATATGGCAATGAAGATCCCAGATGCGCATAAAAGAAACTGTCGTGGCGGGGTGGCGATGTCTTGCGGTTGAGGGAGTCAAACGTCTTTTGTCATTGGCGGCTCTATTGCAAAAGGCCGAGCAGCACGGTGGTCATCGCTTTGACCCCCGTTTCGATCGTGGGTTCCGCGACAGGCAGGAAGAGCGGCGAGTGCAACGAAGGCAGGCTGGTTCCTGCAGCCTGCGCCTGGGCGACGCGTTCCGGTGACTGCGTGCCGAGCCAGAACATGCAAAGCGGAACCTTCTCGCGGGTGCGGCCATACTCGGCAAAATCCTCCGCGCCCATGACCGGCTCCCGTTTGAGCACGTTGGCGGCGCCGAGCGCGGGCTCGAGCAAACTGTGCACTTCGCGGCAGAGTTCGGGCTGATTGTAGAGCGCGGGCGCCTGGTCGTCGGAGACCAGCACTTCGGGCAGGCGCTCCTCCGGCAAACCGGCGGATTCGGCCTGGGCTTTGACGATGCGCCGGATGGATTCGATGAGTTGCCGGCGGGTTTCCGTTTCGTAGCTGCGCAGGGTGAGTTGCAGGCGCACTTCGTCGGGAATGATGTTGCTTTTGGTGCCGCCATGGATGCTGCCCACGGTGACCACGGCCGGGTCGCCGGGCCTGACTTCGCGGCTGACGATGGTCTGCAAGGCCAGCACGATTTGCGCGGCGAGGACGACAGGGTCCTTGCTCAGGTGCGGCATCGAGCCGTGGCCGCCCACGCCTTTGACCACGACCTCCACGGTGTCCACATTGGCGAGCGCAAAACCCTCCACCAAACCGACGGTGCCATGCGCCATGTCCGCCGAGCAATGCAGCGCGATGGCTTTGTCGGGCTTGGGGAACTTGGAAAACAAGCCGGCGCGCAGCATCAATCGCGCGCCGAGGACCCGCTCCTCCGCCGGCTGGCCGATCATCACCAGCGTGCCGCGCCAGTGGTCGCGCAACTGGGAGAGCACGCGCGCGGTGCCGGCGAAGCAGGCCATGTGGATGTCGTGGCCGCAGGCGTGCATGACGCCGACCTCGGCGCCGAGATCATCCTTCACCGTCTTCGTGCTGGCGTAGGCCGCGCCGGTTTTTTCCCGCACCGGAAGCGCGTCCAAATCGGTGCGCACGAGGATGACCGGCCCCTCGCCGTTCTTCAGCACGCCGACCAGGCCGTGGCCGCCGACCTTTTCAGTGACCTCGAAGCCGCAGTCGCGCAGTTCTTTCGCCACCCGGGCCGCGGTTTCCACCTCCTGCAGGGACAGCTCGGGATTGGCGTGGAGTTCCTGATAAAGCGCCACCAGCGCCGGCAGTTCTTTGGAGATCAATTGGGCAGGATCTTGGGCGAAGGCCGGCCAGGCGGTCAGTAAGGCGAGAAGGAGCGTTCTCATGCCAAACCTAAGCCGCAGCGGCGCGGGTCTTGCAGCGCTTCAGGATGCCGGTGAAATGATCAGCGTGACCGCCGTCTCCTCGGGCGGGATGTTTTCCGGCAGGCTGACCCACAGCTCGTCGCGATGATTGCCGGCGGTGGGCGCGTTGAACAAGGCGAAGGCATCGGCATACACCGCGATGAAGGAGCCTTCTGATTCGGCCACGAAGCCGCGCTCGTCGATTTTGGAGCCGGTGAAAAGCCAAGCGTCCAGACCGGGCGGCGGTTTGCCAGTGAGCGTGTTTTGATACCATTCCGCGATTGGCGCGCTGCGTGTTTGACCGTCCTGCTGCCACTCGACGGTGAGCCGCGCACGATGGCCGCCGGGCGTTTTGGGCTCGGTCTCAGGGAAGGGCGGCGGCTCACCCTTGGGCAAAGCGGCGAAGAGACCGGTGGACCCGGGGGTGTAGTTCGCGAGCAGCAGGGCGACCTGCAAATCGAGCGGCGAGACGGCGGTGGTGAGCACGGTTTCGTGGTCCTTGCCGGTTTCATGCACGAGCAGGTATTCCACGAGCAAGTCGCGATGCAGCACCTTGCAGGGCAGGCGCAGCTCGCGCTTGGCAGCGTCGATGCGGATGTCGCCCAGCTTGTAGGTGCCGTCTTCCTGTTTGAGCAGCCTTTTTTGCGCGGCGGCCATTTGCTCAGTGACGGCCTGTTCCGGCGGCGGCGGTTCCTGCGCCTGACTAGCCGCGGTGAGCAAACTCAGGCACAGAACCAAAACCCGCGTTTTCAAAACAGTCGCGCGGACGGGTTTACTCATCCCTTCCGCCGCCCGACAGGCGCATCATGTAAAAGAGGAACCAGCCGAGCGAGGAGATGAAGGCGGCGACATAGGTCAAGGCGGCGGCTCGGAGCACGCTGCTCATGGCGTTGAACTCAGGCCCGGGTGTCACCGCGCCGGTGCTGGCGAGGATTTTTTTGGCGCGGGCGGTGGCATCGAATTCGACTGGCAGCGTGACCAGTTGAAAGAGCATGATCACGCCCATGCAAAGAGCCATGATGGTGATGGCGAGTTTGTAGGGAATCAGGCCGCTGAACAGGCCCAGAAGAGGAATCCACATGGCGGCCTGGGTGGCGATGTTGGTGACGCCGACCGCAGCCATGCGCCACTGCAACGGCGCGTAGTGCTGCTGGTGCTGAATGGCGTGGCCGCATTCGTGCGCGGCGACTCCCAGCGCGGCGACGGAGGTGCCGCGGTAGTTTTCTTCTGACAGCACGAGACGGCGGTGCATGGGGTCATAGTGGTCGGTGAGATGGCCCGGCGTGGCGTGAATGGTGACGTCACTGATGCCGTTCAGGTCGAGGATGCGCTGGGCCACCTGCGCGCCGGTGAGCCCGGAGGAAGCGCGCACCTGGGAGTAGCGGTTGTAAGTGGAGCGGACGCGATAGCTGGCAAACAGGCCGATGGCCATGCTGCCGAGGATGAGTAGCCAGTACATAGGGGGTGGGGATTATGAGCAAGTACGCCGCAGTCCGCCAACTTGGTGCATGGATCGGCTGAATCCAATGCGATAGACGAGGGACGAAATCGCGTTTTCGACGGCGCATGAAAATTTTCGCCCCGTTTGCCCTGCTCGCCCTCCTGTCCCTGCCCGGCTTTGCTGCTGATGCCAAACCGTTGCTGGCCATTCCCGGCAAAGTGATTTTCGAGAGCAAGCTCGACAGTCCGCTGCCAGCCTCCTGGAAGGCCGCCAAGGGCAAGTGGGAAAACGTGGATGGCGCTCTGCGCGGCGCGGAATTGCCGGAGGACAAGCATGGCGCGGTGCTGCGCATGACAGGCACTGTGCCCGATTTCGTCATCGAGTATGAGTTCAAGTTCGATGGCGCGCGCAGCACCAGCCTCTCGATCAATGCCGTCAAAGACCACATGGCGCGCATCGCGCTCACGCCAAACAGCGTCACTGTCCGCCGCGATGACAACGATCACGAAGGTCCCGATCAAGCAGTCACCTTCGCGGTATTTCCGGTGGAGTTCCAACCCGGAACTTGGCACAAAGTCCGGCTCGAAATGGTCGGCGACACCCTGCTCGGACAGGTGGACGACTTGGTCGCCTGGGGCAGCGACCCACTGTTTGCAACGCCCAAGACGGCTCCTGGATTCACCTGCGGCGGCAAGTTCATCCACCTGCGCAATCTCGTCATCCGCGAGGCCAGTCTGAATCCAGATTGGGACAAGGTGAAGGCCGGTTTGCCCAAGCCCGGCGAAAAAATTGCCTCGATGGGCCGCGCCAAAGGCAAAGGCAAGGCCAAGGCCAAAAAGTAGGTGCTGCCACGCCCGTTCGTGAATCATCCAGCTTGCGGCGGCGGGCTTTGCGGTTGATTGCATTTCATGAGCGAAACCATCCCGAGTGCCGGTGAAGACCCGCCCGTCATTTGCCGGGTGACGCCTTGGTATTTCCGGCGCATGGGGTTGGCGGCGGGCATGTGTTTGCTGTTTGCGCTCTATTTTCTGTACGACTGGAAGATCGGCTACCCCAAGGCCAACGTCATCGCGGACAAGCGCGACTGGTTTGAAAAAGAGTTGCTGCCCAGTTACGACGCTGCCAAGGACGAGGGCCGGCTCGACGTCTGGACGGAGCAGGCCCGCGCTCAGGGCTGGCCCGCGGGCAAGGATGGCGAGCCGCCAAAGTGGCTGCAATACGCAGCCATGAACGGCTGGCCGGAAAAGCCCAAGCGGCACACGCAAAAAGAGGTGGACGAGCAACTCTGGTGGGGCCTGGGCACCGGCGCGGTGGCGCTGGCGCTGCTGACCGTCATGCTGCTCAATCGCAACAAGGTGCTGCGCTGCGGCGGCGATCACTGGATCACTCCGGAAGGCGAGACGGTGAGCTTCGCCGATGTGTTTCGGGTGGACAAGCGGCCTTGGGATCAGAAGGGGCTGGCCTATGTTTGGCATCGGCCTGGAGAAGGCGGACGCGAGCGCAAGGCGGTCATCGACGATCTCAAATATGGAGGCGCGCATCGCGTATTGGAGCGGCTGCTGGCGGGCTTTCGCGGGGAGTTGATCGAGAAGGTCGCCGCAGTCGGGGAGGAAGCGGAAAGCGATGTCTCCGGCGGCGCTGAAAAATGAGCGCAAAAAAGCCGCATCTTTTCAGTTGCCAAGCCGCAGCTAGCTGCTACGGCTCAGCCGCATAACATTCCCCTGATTTACCATGGCTGAAAACATCACAGACAAAGTCCGCGACATCATTGTCGAGCAACTGGGCGTGAACCCCGAGCAAGTCACCCCGGAAGCGAAATTCATCGAAGATCTCGGTGCTGATTCGCTGGACACCGTTGAGTTGGTGATGGCTTTCGAGGAAGAATTTGGCATCGACGTGCCGGACGACGAGGCGGAAAAGCTGCAGTCCGTTGGCGATGTGATTCGTTACATCGAGGAAAACGCCGAGTAACACCGAGGCCAGCCTCTTTCCAGATTCCGTTCAGAAGCCGGTGGAGCGATTCACCGGCTTCTTTTTGCATCGAAACGGGTGGTGGAATCCTTCGGAAAACTGCCGCCTGCAAAAAAATATTCAACGATCCTGCGGTCACGTTGTCTGTATTTACATCGAATACACCATGTCAGGCTTTTGTCCTGCGCAACCCTCACCCATTATGATGACTGATCGACCACTGATTATTGCCCACCGAGGAGCCTCTTCCGCTGCGCCTGAAAACACCTTGATGTCCTTTCTGCTGGCCTTCATGCAGGGCGCGGATGGCATTGAGGCGGATTTCCGTCTGACTGGAGACGGTCATTTGGTGGCTGTGCACGATGAAGACATGCGGCGCACCGCTGGCAGTACGCTGCGCGTGGGCCGGACCACGCTGGAGCGCCTGCGCGCCCTGGATGCCGGTCGCCTGAAGGGCAAAAAGTCCCAAGGACAGAAAGTTCCGACCCTTGAGGAAGTGCTAGGCATGCTGCCCGACGGCAAGCTGCTGGTGATGGATATCAAGGCTGGTGTGGAAGCGGTGCCCGTGCTGGTCAAAGAATTGAGGCGTGCGAACGCGCCTCTCGACCAGGTGAGGGTGGCGTCTTTTGACATCCAGGTGCTCGTTGCCGCCAAGGAAGCGCTGCCGGAGGTGCCCAGGCTGCTGTTGAGCGACCGGCGCTGGACCGATCGCAAGCAATGCTGGGTGCCCGAATTGCGCATGCTGGAAGTCGCTGCCAAGGGCGTGGGCGCCATGGGAATTGCGCTGGACACCCGCAGTCTTCAGGATGAGCCGCAGGCGGTGCAGCACTTCGCTGATGCCGGTCTCGAGACCCACGTTTGGACGGTGAACCGGATACCCAATGCGCGCCGTTTTGCCGATCTCGGCGTGGCGTCGATCACCACCGATTACCCGGGTCACCTCCTCGAAGGTCTGAGCAGCGCGCTGGTGGGCTGAGCCGGGTTTGGCAAAGGAGAAAACGGTTCGTCCGGGAAGCGGGTGCGTTTTTTCCGTTTGGTGGCAGGAGGGCGCGAAGCGCAAGGAAGGAGGCTTGCCAAGCCTCCGGTTCCAAGAGGCAGGCCTGCCATGCCGGGCATCCCCCCGTCCTGGCACTTTGGCAAGCGCCATTCCTTGACCGGCGCTTGGGCAAGCGCCGTTCCTTGCTCGCGCCGCCGCCCCCAAGCTCCCAATGCCTCGCCACACCTCACTGCCTGTTCCGCACTAACTTCCCGGGTGATCCAGAAAAACGCGCCGCTTGGACGGCTGTTTAGAAACCGTTCTTGCATTTGCGGCAGCGGCGTTGGAGGGTTTGAAACGTCTTCTATTCGTTTCTCTCCCGCCGCCATGTCCAAACCTCTTCCTGCCGAGGCCGCCGGTCTCAAGCCGATCAACAAACTGCTGGTTGCCAACCGCTCCGAAATCGCGATCCGCGTCATGCGCGCCGCGACGGAGTTGGGCATGAAAACGGTGGGCATTTACGCTCAAGAGGATCGTTTTTGCCCGCACCGTTTCAAGGCAGATGAAGCCTACGAACTCAACAAGGACAAGGGGCCGCTCGGGGCTTATCTGGACATCGATGGCATCGTCACCCTGGCCAGGGAAAAGGGCGTTGACGCCATTCATCCGGGCTACGGTTTCTTGTCCGAGAATCCGGCTTTCGCCAAGGCCTGCCAGGACAATGGCATCATCTTCATCGGGCCGGACTCGAAAATCCTCAACATGATGGGCGACAAGACCGCCGCCCGCAGCATCGCCCGCAAGTTGCGCGTGCCCATTCTCGAAGGCACGGACGACGCGGTCAGTGACCGCAAGGAGGCGCTTGCCATCGCGAAGAAAATCGGCTTTCCGCTCATCATCAAGGCGGCTTTTGGCGGCGGCGGCCGCGGCATGCGGGTGGTGAAGGCGGCCGGGGAGCTCGAGAAGTTGCTCGACGAAGCGCAGACTGAGGCCGAGCGCGCCTTCGGCAACGGCGCGGTCTTCCTCGAAAAATTCGTCGACAAGGCCAAGCACATCGAGGTGCAAATCCTCGCCGACAAACACGGCAACGTGCTGCACCTGCATGAGCGCGACTGCTCGGTGCAGCGCCGTCACCAGAAGGTCATCGAGCAGGCGCCGAGTTACGGGGTGAAGCAGGAGATCATCGACGGCCTGTGTGATGCGGCGGTGAAGCTGGCCAGGGAGGTGAAGTACACCCACGCTGGCACGGTCGAGTTCCTGGTCGATCACGAATCGGGCGAGTGGTACTTCATCGAGATGAATCCACGCATCCAGGTGGAGCATACCGTGACGGAGGAGATCACCAGCATCGACATTGTGCGCAGTCAAATCCTCATCGCGCAGGGCTATCAACTGCATCAAGCCCCGCTGGGACTGCCCGCTCAGGACAAGGTGGAAAAAACCGGCTTCGCGATCCAGTGCCGCATCACCACCGAGGATCCGGAAAACAGTTTTACGCCCGACTTTGGCCGAATCCTCAATTACCGCAGTCCGGGCGGATTCGGGGTTCGCCTCGACGGCGCGCTCGGCGCCACCAACGCGGTGGTCACGCCGTACTACGATTCCATGCTGGTGAAGCTCACTGTCTATGCGCGCACCTACCAGCAAACCCTGGAGCGCATGGACCGCAGCTTGCGCGAGTTCCGCATCCGCGGCGTGAAGACGAACATTCCGTTCCTGATGAACGTGGTTCACCATGCCGATTTCAAGGCCGGTCAGGCCACCACCCGTTTCATCGACAACAATCCCGATTTGCTCAAATTCACGGCACGCAAGGACCGCGCCACCAAGCTGCTGAACTACCTGGCCGACACCATCGTCAACGGCAATCCCTTCGCCAAAGGCCACAAGCCCGAGAAGCTCTTCGCCGCGTCGCCGGTTCCGAAATACGATCATCGGGCCGCGCCGGCACCGGGTACGAAAGACCTGCTCACCGAGATGGGGCCGGAAAAGTTTTGCAAGGACTGGGTCGCCAGGCAAAAGCGACTGCTCATCACCGACACCACGATGCGCGACGCCCACCAGTCCCTGCTCGCCACCCGCATGCGCAGCTACGACATGCTGGCCGTGGCCGATGCGGTGGCGCGCCGCGCGCCCAACCTGTTTTCGCTTGAAATGTGGGGCGGCGCGACTTTCGACGTCACCATGCGCTTCTTGCGCGAGGATCCCTGGGCGCGTCTGCGCGACATCCGCGCCAGAGTGCCGAACATCCTGCTGCAGATGCTGTTCCGCGGCTCCAACGCGGTCGGTTACACCAACTATCCCGATAGTGTGGTGAAGGGCTTCATCAAACATGCCGCGCAGAACGGCATGGATCTCTTCCGCATCTTCGACTCGCTCAATTACCTGCCCAACCTTACTGCCGCCATGCAGGCGGTGCGCGAGGACACCAGCAGCATTTGTGAAGGCACGCTCTGCTACACGGGCGACATTCTTGATCCCAAGCGCGACAAGTACGATCTCAAATACTATGTGCGCCTGGCCAAGGAGCTTGAAAAGATGGGCGCGCACATGCTTTGCATCAAGGACATGGCTGGCCTGGTGCGGCCCTTCGCCGCCAAAAAACTGGTCAAAGCGCTCAAGGATGAAGTGGGCATTCCGATTCACTTCCACACGCACGACACCAGCGGCCTCAACGCGGCCAGCATCATCGAGGCCGCCAGCGCCGGTGTCGATGTCGCCGATGCCGCGCTCAGCAGCCTCTCCGGCGGCACCTCGCAGCCAAACTTGAACTCCATCGTCGCCGCGCTTCAGCACACCCCGCGCGACACGGGTCTTGACATCGATGCGTTGCAGGAGTTCAGCGATTACTGGGCGTCCGTGCGCAGCTTTTACAAGCCCTTCGACACGGCGGAACCCTACGGCACGGCGGAGGTGTATCTCCACGAAATGCCTGGAGGGCAGTACACGAATCTCAAGGAGCAGGCCATTGGCATGGGCCTCGGGCCGCGCTGGCCGGAGATCGCACACGCTTACGCCGAGGTGAACCAGCTCTGCGGTGACATCGTCAAGGTCACGCCGTCGAGCAAAGTCGTTGGCGACCTTGCCATCGAGTGCGTCGCCCGCGGCGTGAAACCCGCTGATGTCTTTCAACTGACTGGCACTAAGTGGAGCAAGGATGTCACCAGCATGTTTGAAGGCTGGCTGGGCGAGCCCTTCTACGGCATGGAGCCCGACAAGGCCGCCGACTCGCGCAAGAAGTGGAACAAGCTCGCCGCCGCCATCGTCGGCAAGGACGGCAAACGCATCAAAGGCCGGCCTGGAGCTCATGCCGCCAGGATCAAGCTCGACGACGTGCGTGCTGAGTTGAAGACCAAGCTCAAAAAGGAGCCCACCGATGACGATGTCTGGAGCTACCTCATGTATCCGGATGTCTTTCTGAAGTTCGCCGACTTCCGCAAGGCCTATGGCGATGTCTCCGTGCTGCCCACGCCCGCTTACTACTACGGTTTGCGCGACAAGGAGGAGATCAATGTCCACATTGAGGAGGGCAAAACCCTTTTTGTCCGCCTGCTCAACATGACCGAGCCTGACGCCACCGGCCAGCAGACCGCGATCTTCGAACTCAACGGCTACCCCCGCCACACGACAGTCACCAACAAAGCGCTCGCCAAGAATGCGGTCACCAAGGCCAAAGCCGATCCCGGCGATGTTTCCCAAGTGGGCGCGCCCATGCCCGGCATGGTGGCCAGCATCGCGGTCAGCGTCGGCCAGAAGGTGAAGGAAGGCGAGACCCTGCTCACCCTGGAGGCCATGAAGATGTTCGCTGCCGTTGCTTCCCCGATTGCCGGCACCGTCCAGGAAATCTGCGCGAAGATTGGCGAGAGTGTGGAGAGCAAGGACTTGTTGATGCGGCTGGCGAAATAAAAGACTTTGCCGCCGCAACTGTGATGGATGGGCTCTGCGCATTGATTCGGTCAATAGGTGTCCAGGGGAATCAATATCACCCCGCGTTGTTATGTGAATAGAACAAGCGGGGTCATGAATGACCTCGCCACACTTCCCTTGCAGGCCGCCGCCACCATCCTTGCCGCGGATCTCGCCGCCGGAATCATCCATTGGTTTGAAGACGCCTACATTCGCGAGGACACACCGTGGCTGGGCCGGTGGATTGGGCGGCCAAACACGCTGCACCATCATTTGCCGCGCCGCATGACGCGAAACAACTGGTGGAAAAGCAATCGTGAATTGCTGTTGTTTTCCACACTGTTGCTTGCGGGTGCAGCGCTGCTGGGCTGCCTGACTTGGCAGGTTTGGCTGTTTACCCTGGTTTCAGGCAATGCCAACGAGGTGCATAAGTGGGCTCACCGAACCCGCCGGGAGAACGGCCGCTTCATCTCCTGGCTCCAGGACATCCGTCTGCTGCAGACACCGCACCATCATGCGGTGCACCACACCAATCCGAAGGAGGTGCGCTATTGTCCGATCACCAACGCACTCAACCCCGTGCTCGACGGTTTGCATTTCTGGGCCGTCCTGGAGTGGCTGTTGGGCCTTGCAGGGCTGCGCCGCCGTCCGGACACGTCGGTTCCAGGGCAGGGAGAAGCTCCAGACTGGATTCAGCAAATGCGTCGCGAGGGATGAACTTTGCGAACAGACGCAGCAAGGAATTCCACGAGCACATTGTCTCGCCACCCGCGGCTTCATCAACCGGCGCCGGGTCCCGTCGCCGGAAATCTGTTTGCTGGAAAAACCTGTCGAATCGCATGCGGGCAGAATTGGAGAAGCCTTGCGACCCGGGTTTCCCGCCGTTACAGCATGCGTCATGTCGTTCCGGTTGAAGATGCTGCAGGTGGCGCGGGTGGCGCCAAAGGTGCTGGGGGAGTCCGCTGATTTGGTCGCGGGCTTTCTGCGTTCCCGCCGCCATGAGTGCGGCGGTTTTGTCGATCGCGAGGGCAAACCGGACCTGTATTACACGGTGTTTGGCATCGAGGGCTTGATGGCCTTGCAAGCGCAGCCGGAGCCGGAGCGGATGCGGGACTGGCTGGCAGCGTTTGGCGATGGCGGGAACCTGGACTTTGTGCATCTCTGCTGCCTGGCTCGTTGTTGGAGCAACATCGGTGTGAGTGCGCTCGACAACGAAGTCCGAGCCCGCCTTCTGGAGCGTGTGGAGGGCTTTCGCAGCGCGGATGGCGGTTACAACCAGGCGCCAAAAAAGGAGCATGGCAGCGCCTATGGTTGCTTGCTGGGCTGGAGCGCTTATGAGGACCTTGGTTTCATCGCGCCGGACAAGGAGCGTTTGCTGGCAAGCCTGATGGCCTTGCGAACGGCGGACGGGGGCTGGTCCAATGACCGTGGTTTGCCTGTGGGCGTCACGCCTGCGGCGGCGGCGGCGGTGGCGTTGTGCCGGCATTTGGAAGTGCCCGTGGACACCAGCACACGTGACTGGCTGCTGGCGCAGGCGCTGCCAGAAGGAGGCTTCCGGGCCTTGCCTGGATTGCCGATGCCGGACCTGCTGTCGACGGCGGTGGCCCTGCATGCCCTCGATGCTCTCGAGACGGACCTCAGCGGGCTGCGCGAACCCTGCCTGGACTTTGTGGACTCGTTGTGGAATGCGCAGGGCGGTTTCCACGGCAACTGGACCGATCACGAACTCGATTGCGAGTACACCTATTACGGATTGCTGGCTTTGGGCCATTTGGGTTTGTGACAGAGTTGCGCTGGCGCAACGTAACCTTCAGATGCCGGAGATTCTCATTCGCCCGTATCAGCCGCAAGACTTGCCGGAGCTGCGCCGCATCACGGTGGCTTCGTTTGGCTCGGTGGCGGTGGATGAGATGCTGGAGCGGCGGTTCGGCATTTGGAATGGCCGCGATTGGAAGGCGCGCAAGGCGGACCACATGGATGACGATTGTGCCGCGAATCCAGAGGGTTGTTTTGTGGCGGAACAAGACGGCGCGGTGGTGGGCTACATCACCACCCGGCTCGACCGGCTCAACGGCATTGGGCGCATTCCGAACTTGGCGGTCACGGCGGAAACACGCGGGCAAGGCTTGGGCCGGCGGCTCATCGGCCATGTGCTCGATTACTTTCGGGCGGAGGGGATGAGCCTGGCGAAGATCGAAACGATGGCGAGCAATCCGGTGGGTCAAAATCTGTATCCCTCCTGCGGTTTCGAGGAGATTGGCCGCCAAGTGCATTACGCCATGCGTTTGTAGAACCGGCAAGGTTCAGGCATCCCGCTCAGAGCCGCAGGCGTAATCTCGTTATGGCCTGTCATGAAGACGGATCGTCTCGCATCGCGAATGATGGGCAGGAAATCTGTGGTTTGGCGATGCCTTTTCAAACGGCCTTCCGCGAAGGCTTGTCACCCGACCGAACCCGCAACCAATCGGGAGTGCTGCGAACGGCCCTCCCTCATACGAAGTCATGAAAACGAAAACCGAACACATTGAACGCCGATTCCAAAAGCACCTGAACCAGATGGACGGGGCGCTGCCGGAATTGGAGCACCGCATCGAGCACCTGCCACGCGTGCAAATGAGCGAACTCCAGGAGCGCCTGCATCAAGTTGAAGTCATGGAACACGCCATGCGCCGCAACGTGAAGGAGGTGCTGGAAGCCGGCCACCTGCCTGAAGCCGAAAGGGTGCGCAAACTCAAAAATCTGGCTCGCCTGATCGAGGCGGAAATGGACTCACTGCAGCATGACACCGACTTCATGGCGCAGGGTTATACCAGCCCCACGCTGGAAACCATATCCAGGGCCGCGGACAAACTCATGAGCGGCGCGCGCGAACTGCTGCAGGCGCTAAGCTCCATGCGGAACAAGCACTGAGGCTGCGCTCAGGGTTTCATCAGGTAGGCAAAAAAGTCGCGCAGCTCGGCGTCGCTCATGCCGGTGGTCAAGGCCTCGGGCATGAGGGATACCGGGCTGGCTTCCAGTGATGCGATATCGGCTTGTTTGACGGCGGTTTTGTTGCCTGCCATGTCTTTGATGACGATGCCGCTGGCGTCCTGGGCATCCATCAGGCCGGTGAGGATTTGGCCGTTTTTCAAGCGCACGATGTAGGCGCCGAAGCCTTCGCGAATCTCCAGGCTGGGATTGAAGAGATTCTCCAGCCAGAAGTCGGGATTGCTCCGCTCATAGCCCGTGAGGTCGGGCCCAATGGCGCCCCCTTCGGCAAAGAGGGCGTGGCAGATGGCGCAGCGCGCGGCGTATTGCAGTTTCCCTTTCGCAGGATCGCCGGCCCCGCTCTTTAGCAAAGCTTTGATGCGCGTCATTTCTTTTTCTTTGGCCTCGGTGGGCGCGGTGGCAAGCAGGGTTTTCCAATGCTTGTCGATGGCCTGTTCTATCTGCGGGTCATCGTGCAGCGCGAGCTGGCGGACGATGTCGAGGGTGACGTGTTTGGCTGGCACCTTGACCTGGTTCACGAACGATGCCAGCAGCACAGCCCACTCCTTGCGGCCAGCCAGCACACGCAGCGCGTCCTCGCGCAGGGCCTTGTCGCCCGCGATGCGGCCCTCGTAACCCTCCAGCACCGCTTGCGGGATGCGTTTGTCATCAAAGCGCGCTGCCGCCTGCAGGATGCCCCTTTTGAGCGCGGGCGAGGCGGAGCCGCTTTTCAAAATGGCCACCATCGGCTCGACGGCCTCGCTCTTGCGGAGTTCAGACAGCGTTTTGGCGACGGCAATGCGCGCGCTGTTGGCGGCCTTGTCGTCCTTGAGCAGGGCCAGCGCTTTTTTCATCGCATCCTTGCTGCCGCTGCGTAGCGCCAGGGTGAGGTCACCGCCCGTCTGCTTGGCGAGGTAATCGTTGAGCGCTGCGGCCAGCGCGTCCGGCAGTTTCGGCATCTCCGCTCCCTCGAATGCGGAGGCGATGCCGGCGATGAACTTGCCGCGCAGTTGTTCGTCGTTCGTCAACGCGAGCAGGTCGGCGCAGGACTGGAAGTTTTCTTCACCGCCAGCCAGGGCGTAGCGTTTGGCGAGCTTCTCGGCGAGGTGGTCGCGGAAGAGGGGGGACTTGAGGAAGTCTGGCTCGGCCTTCAAGAAGGTGAAGACGGTGGCTCGCTCCTTCTCCGCCTTTGACTCCAGGGCCCACCAAGCGAGCAATGGCAGGTGACCGCTTGCATCCTCCGTCCCTTCACCCGCCCAGAGGTGGTAAAGACCGATGCCGGCGGGGACACGTTTGGCCGTGGCCAGAATCTGCGCGCGCAGTTCCAACTCGCCATCCTTCTTCAGGTTTTCGGTGACCTGCATCCAGTCGTCCTGCGCAGGGAAGAGCGGGCCGTTTTCCCCCATGATTTTCACCGCCCAGCGCCTCACGTAAGTGTCCTGGCTCTTCAAAGCGGTGCGAATGACCTCTTCATAAGCCGCCTGGTCAGGCTCAACGGCCTGGCAGAGCATGTCATAGGTCCATAGGGCGTCGAGGGACCTGGCATCTCCCTTGCCAATCAACTCGACGAGCGGCTTTTCGAGTTCCTTCATGCCCTTCCACCCGATCTCCAGCGCGGCCTGCTTCCGGAACCACTCATTCTCGTGGCTAAGATACCCCAGCAGCTCCTCCGGCGAGGCCTTGCTCAAATCAAACGGCGGCAGCTCCGGCGCGCCGCTGGCGGGGCGCACACGGTAGAGGCGGCCGCTGGTCTTGTGCCAGTCATCCACCGGGCGCACATGGCTCAGGCGGGTGTCATACCAGTCCGCCATGTAGAAGCCGCCATCGGGCCCCACACCCGCCCACACCGGACGGAACCAGCGGTCAGGCGAGCTCATCAAAAGCTCCTCGTCTTTGGTGCGAAAGGTCGAGCCGTCCGGCGTCACCTCGCTCACATAGACCACGTTTTGCAGCGAGTTCGGCGCGATGATTTTGCCCTCGTAGGCGCTGCCGAGCAGGCCCCCCTCATAGATCGTGAAGGCCTGAGGGAAGCGCTTTTCATCACCCTCATGCCGCATGTGCTCGAACCAGCCGAAGGCATACGGATTGGTCAGCGGCCCGTGCTTGCCCCAGCCCTTGATGCCGTAGCTGCCCTGCTCGTAGTGCATGCCGCGGGTCTTGCCGTTGTTGGTGCCGGAGAAGACGCGGCCTTTGCTGTCGATGTCGAGACTGAAGGTGTTGCCCCCGCCCTCGGCATAGATTTCGAAGGTCTTTTGGCGCGGATGGTAACGCCAGATGCACTGGCCTTCCCACTTCACGTTTTTGCTGTTCGCGCTGCTGACATTGCCGGTGGTGGTGCTGCCGTTGGCGCCGTAGAGCCAGCCATCCATGCCCCATTGCAGGCTGGTGGCCACGCTGTGGGTGTCCTCCAGGCCGAAGCCGCTGAGCTCCACCTCAGGCTCGCCATCGGGCATGGCATCGAAGTCCGCGTCCGGATAGCTCAGCAGGTAGGGCGGATTCAGCACCCAGATGCGCCCCATGCCGTGCAGCGCCGCGCTGGCGATGTTCAGCCCCGTGATGACATCGCTGTGCTTGTCGAAAAAGCCATCACCGTCCGTGTCCTCGAACACCGTGATCTTGTCCGCTCCCTTCGGACCGCGCGGCGGCGGCGGCGGCACCTTGTCAAACTTGGCGCGCAGGTGCTGGTCGTAGCTGACGATCTTCAACCCGGCGGGAAACTGGTATTGCAAATACTGCGTCACCCACATCCGGCCCTTGCTGTCCCAACTGGCGTAAAGCGGCTGCGCCACGTCCGGCTCGGCCGCCATGAGGTCGATGGCCAGATCGGAGCGGATCTGAAAACGCTGCAAGGCCTCCTGCGGCGCCGTCGGCGGCGTGTCATCCGCCAGCGTGCCGCGGCCGGCGAAATTCTCGATCACCTCACGCACCTGCTCGGACCCGGCCACCGCTTCTTTAGCAGGCTGGGCGTGAACGACGGCGGCGCTGGCAGCCAGCGCGGGAAGGAGAATGCGGGGCAACTTCATCGTTGCAAGTAACGCCTCAGCGAGCCCCGGTATTGTGCCGGCTTGTCACGGCTTCCGGTATTTTTGTGCGACGGCTCACACCGCCCGGATCAGCACCCGCAGCAGGTAGCCGAGCAGGATCACTCCCTTGCGCAGCGGGTGCAGGCCGATGCGGCGCTCGAAGACCGTAAAGTCCTGCCGCTTCAGCTTCTCCAGGATCTCGTAATAGATCTGCGCCATCATCTCGGCGGCGACCATGGCCTGGCGGTCCTCGGCGGGCAGCTCGCTCTCCGCCTGCTCGTAAAAGGCCTTCGCCCTTTCGTATTGATGCTCCATCAGCGCCGCAAAACGCGCGTCATGGCGGCTCTCGAGGATCTGCTGCTCACTGACTCCGAATGCGCGCAGGTCCTCCAGCGGCAGGTAGATGCGGCCGGTGTCGCGCGCGTCCTGGCCGACGTCGCGCAGGATGTTCGTCAGTTGCAACGCGTAGCCGAGGTGCACCGCGTAGTCGCGCGTGGCGGGATGGCGATGGCCAAAGATGCGGATGCTGACCAGGCCGACGGCGGAAGCAACCTGGTAGCAGTACTTCAGCAACTCGTCATAGGTCGCAAAGCGGCTGCGGCCGAGGTCGCTGGCGACGCCGTCGATGATCTCGATGAGCAGCGCCGGATCGAAGCCGTATTTCGGCGCCAGCGCCAGCGCCTCGTCCAGCAGCGGGTCCACCCCGCGCGTTTGTTTTTCCACCGCTGCGCGCCAGGTGCGCAAGGTCTCGCGGCGCTCCGCCTCGGGCGCGGCGTCATCGTCCGCGATGTCGTCCACCACGCGGCAGAAGGCGTAAAAGCTGACCATGTCCTGGCGGCGCTCCTTGGGCAGGGAAACCAGGGCGAAAGCGAGGTTGGAACGGGCGCGCCGGGTGATCTCCGCGGCGGTGGTGGGGCTGCCGGTCATTCGTTCAGGTCAGTCAGGGCGGAGGCGGGTCGGAGAGGGCTGGAAGATGGCTTCTGAGCAGGCTCAAAGCTGCCGCTAGAAAGAGCCAAATGTGGATGAAGGCAAGGGCGAATGCGCTCACCGCCGCGACCAGCCAGTGGAGAAGGGGGATGTCCGGGCAAAGCGCGGCGACGACTCCATCAGCGTAGCCCGCCAGAGCCAGGATGACCACCGAAGTCAGAGCGAGACCGAGCAGCGCCGCCAGACCACGCCAGAGCAGGCGCAGGCCCTCAGCGCCCGCTTGCAGAAAGGAGCTGCCGGGCGCCGCCAGCGCCACCGCCACCGGCAGGCCGGAGAAAAACAGCAGCCACTCGATCAACAGCCACGGCAGCAGCCGCGAGTCTGAAGCCGCCAGCCAGTAGCGCAGCGTGATCCACAGCAAATTGAACCCGGCCAGCGCCAGCACCAGCGGCCAGCGCCCAAGCATCTCCCACCAGGCATTGCCAGCGGGGCGCGCCCCGCGGCGGGGGGGCGGCATCAGCCAGCGCAGGATGACGCGCAGCAGCCAGATCTGCATGCCGGCCGAGAGCAATGCCACCGCCAGGAGGCGCGCCAGCAGAAGCAGATTCAACTGCCACTCGCTCAGCTCCGCCGCCGGCACCACGCCCTCGATGGCAAAGGCGGTGGCCAGCACGATGGTCAGCCCCGCCAGCGCTCCCAGCTCACCCCCGCGCGGACGCTGGCGCAGCCCGGCGCGGTAGGGCTGCCGTGCCAGGTGAAACAGCGCCACTGTCAGCCCCGCCGGCAGCAGCAGCGCGGCGGGCCAGGGCGGCAGCGCTTGGTGCAGCAGCGTGGCAAAGCCTGTGAGCGACTCGGCGGCGAGCGGCCATGCCAGCGCGAACCAGTCGCCCCAGTCCCGGGCTTGCGGATCGGGCAGGGCGTGAAAGCCATCGCTGCCCGCCAGTCGTTGCGCCAGCAGCAGGACACCGCCGATGAGCAGCAGGTGCGGGCGGTTTTTCAGCAGGTCAAACGCCTCCGAAAACTGTCGCCGCTGCGGGTGAAAAGCCAGGTGCGCCGCCATGCCCGCCGCCAGACCCGCCACGCTGAGGAGCGCGCGCAGCCAGATCGGAGTGTCAGTCAAAGTCACGTGGCCTGAACGGTGGCGACACTGCGCGGTTTGTCCAGGGCCAGGCACCCTTTTGCCTGCTGCAAGGATCATTCTGTGTCATTCCTTTTTCTGGCAAGTTTCGGTTTTGCGCTGTTGTATCGTTGCGATGTTCCAAACCCCGACCTCCGCCTCGCTCAAACGCCGTTCGTTTCTGACCACCACCTCCCTGGCCGCCGCGGCGGTCTGGTCCGGTCGGGCGCTGGGCGTGACGAAGGAGGGGGCGAAGTTTTCCGACTACCCGTTTCAACTCGGCGTGGCCTCCGGTGATCCAGCGCCGGATGGCTTTGTGCTGTGGACGCGGCTGGCGCCGAAGCCGCTGGAAACTGGCGGCGGCATGAGCCGCGAGCCGGTGCGGGTTTCCTGGACGGTGGCGGAGGACGAGGGCATGACCAAGGTGGTGGCGCAGGGCCAGACGGACGCGGTGCCGGACTGGGGGCACAGTGTGCATGTGGAGGTGGCGGGCCTGCGGCCGGACCGCTGGTATTGGTATCAATTTCAGGCAGGCGGGGAGGTCAGCGCCAAAGGTCGCAGCCGTACGATGCCGGCGGCGGGCACGCTGCCGGAGCGGCTGCGCTTTGCCTTCGCGAGCTGCCAGCACTACGAGACGGGCCTTTTCACCGCCTATGAGCACATGGCGCGGGAGGATGTCGATCTGGTCTTCCATCTGGGGGACTACATTTACGAGTACGAGGGCATCGACAAGCGGGTGCGCAAGCATCACGGGTTGGAGATCACGACGCTGGACGACTACCGAGCGCGCCATGCGCAGTATAAAAGCGACCCCGCGCTGCAGGCGATGCACGCGGCGGCGCCGTGGGCGGTGACGTGGGACGATCATGAGTTTGACAACAACTGCGCGGGTGGCATCTCGGAGGAAAAGGACGTGGATCCGGCGGCTTATCTGCGCCGGCGCGCGGCGGCTTACCAGGCCTACTACGAGCACATGCCGCTGCGCCGCGCGGCCCTGCCGAAGGGTCCGGACATGCTGCTTTACCGTGGCCTGCGGTTCGGTGAACTGGCCAGCTTCTACGTGCTCGACACCCGGCAATACCGCACGGATCAGCCTTGCGGCGACCGCACCCAGCCGCCTTGCGACGAGGCGCTCAATCCGGACGCGACGATCATGGGCCTGGAGCAGCGTGACTGGCTGTTTCGCAACCTGGACGGTTCGAAGACCAAATGGAACGCGCTGGCGCAGCAGGTGATGATCGCGCGCGTCGATCGCAAGGCCGGAGAGGAGGAGGGCTACAGCATGGACCAGTGGCCGGGTTATGAGATGGAGCGGCGTCGCCTGCTGCAATTTCTGCGCGATCATCCGGTGCAAAATCCAGTGGCCTTCGCGGGCGACATCCACTCGAACTGGGCCAACGAACTCATCGCCGACTTTGACGACCCGGAATCCAAGAGCGTGGCCACCGAATTCGTTGGCACCTCGATTTCATCGAGCGGCGACGGCATGGCGGAGCCAAAGAGCCTGGCGGAGACCTACAGCGAGAATCCCTTTGTCAAATTCCACAACACCGAGCGCGGCTACGTGACCTGCGAGGTGACACCAAAAACGTGGCGCACGGATTTCAAGACGGTGGAGTACGTCAGCCGCCCCGGCGCGCCGCTGAACCTGCGCGCGTCGTTTGTGGTGGAGGATGGCAGGCCGGTCTTGAACCGGGTGTGAACTGGCTGCAGCCGGGACGGCCCGTCACCCTCACGGGGTCACAGACCCCGGCTACAGTGGCTGGCCGCTGTCGGTCGAGGCTTGGGTTCTCGATTTCTTCATTTGCCGGGCAGGCTTCAAGCAAAATCATTTTTTTTGTTTACAAGTGTAGTCTTTTCTGATTACATCTGTAGGCATGAGCAAAAAATCAGCTCGAAAATCCGGGGCTGCCGCCAAGGCAGCCGTTGCCATTACCGATGCGGAGTGGGCCATCATGGAGCTGCTTTGGGAGCAGTCGCCGCGAACCTCGCAGGAGATCGTCGCCCTGATGGAGTCCGCGCGCGGCTGGAAACGCGCCACCGTGGTGACGCTGCTGGCCCGGCTCACCGCCAAGGGCGCGCTCGCCGCCGAGCCGCAAGGAAACCGCTTTCTCTACACCCCCGGGGTCAAGCGCTCCGCCTGCGTGGCCAAGGAGACGCGCAGCTTTTTGGACCGGATGTTTGGCGGAACCTTGCAGCCTCTGCTCGCCCATGTGGCCGAGCATCATTCCCTGACCAAAAAGGACATCGCCGAGCTCAAGGCGCTGCTGGACGAAATCAAACCCAAATCCTGATGCCTCATGAATACGTTGATTGATTCCCCAGAAGGCTGGCTGAGTGCCGCCCTCACGCTCTCATGGAAGGGCGCTCTTTTGGCGGTCGCCGCCGGTTTGGCCCTCCTGCTGATAAGGAAGCGGCTTTCACCGGCGTGGCGGCATGGGTTGTGGCTGCTGGTGTTGCTGCGCTTCGTCATGCCGGATGTCGGCACATCGAGCTTGTCCATGGACCGGCTGACCCGGCAGACAGCGATGATTCCTTTGGAAACTGAGCCCCGCGCAGAGGTGGAGAGCTTGGTGTCGCCGCCGGCAGTCCTTGAGACGGCATCGGACATGCCACCTCTGCCTGCATTTGTTGGACAACCAGAAGTCCTGCCTGACCTGCCGCAACCGGAGCCGGCGTGGACGCTTCAGCAAAAGATGACTCTGGCCTGGCTGGCGGGCATCGCCCTCGTGCTCGCGGTCATGACCTTCATGCACGTGCGCTTGCTTTGGAGGCTCCGGCGTGATGCCGGCGAGCCGCCGGCCCAACTCGCCGCCTTGTTGCAGGACGCCTCTGCGCAGGCGGGCATCAGGCGGACACCGCGCTTGATCGTCAGCGATGCCGTCCGCTCTCCCGCGTTGTTCGGCATCCTGCGCCCCGCCATTTTGCTGCCAAGCGAACTGGCAAAGACTCACGACACCGCCGCGCTGCGTCTGATCCTGCTCCATGAAATCGCCCACCTGCAACGCCGTGATCTTTGGGCGCAACTCATCGCTTCCCTGATCGTCGCGGTGCATTGGTTCAATCCGGTGGTCTGGTGGGCGGCGCGGAGAATGCGCGCCGAGGCTGAAATGGCCGCAGATGCCCGTGCCCTGCGCAGCACTGACGTGGCTGAAGCGCACCGCCTTGGTGAGATGCTGCTTGGGTTTGCAAGTCGCGCCACTGCAGGTTGGATGGCCTGGTTCGCCGCGGCCACGCTGCTCGGCATTTCAGAGAACAAGGGCGACCTCCGTCACCGCATCGAGGCGTTGATGGACATCGCCCGGGGCCGTCGCACGCGCTGGGTGGCGGGGCTGGCCGCGTTCAGTGTTCTGGCGGTTTTTGGCTTGACCAGAGCACCGGCGCAACAAGCGGAAGTGCCGCCTGCCGCGAAGGCAAATCCAAACCCCGCCAGCATGATCACCGTCACCGGTATCGTGGTCGATTCGGCGGGAAAACCCGTGGAGGGTGCGGCGGTGCGGCTGTCGGTCAGCCTAGTCTCAATGCCTTCTGGGCCGCAGGATCAAAAAACCGGCCCGGATGGCCGCTTTCAGTTCAAACCCGTTTTAAAAGCGGCCAGCCTGAATCTCGGCGCCAAACACCCCGATTATGCCGAATCCGGGAAGCTCGTGTTCAAAGGCTACAGCCCGAATGAGGAGCGCCGGCTTGTCTTGCCTGACATCACCTGGGTGGTGGGGAAAATCACCGACAAAAAGAATGGCCAGCCCGTCAAGAACGCACGGGTGTTCTTCGGGCTCGAACGAAACCTTTCCTTTCAGAGCCGCTACAAATGGACTTACCCCACCGTGCGCACTTCAGCGACGGGCGAATACAGGCTTCCCATTGCTGTTCGGAATGCAGAAACCATCATCATCCGCGCCTGGCATCCCGGCATGATGTCGCATGCCGAACGGCTTAAAATCACGGGGAAAGAGACTCCATTTGATGCCCAATTGGAGCCTGCGGAAAAGATTGCCGGAAAAGTCATCCGCGCTGACGGACAGCCCGTTGAAGGCGCCTTTGTCTGGGTGGCGGAAGACGAGGTGAGGTTGGACGAGGTCAATCATCCGGTCACGATGGACTTTCTCAAATCCAGCCAGCGTTCCAGGCTGGCTGAGGCCAAGGTGCAATTTCTCCAGGATTACTCCGAGGCGGACGGCGGCTTTGAACTGGAAACAGTGGACCCGCTGTTGAAGGAGCATTTCTGGATCGTGGCCATCCATCCTGAAGGCGGCTTTGCGAGAATGCAGGCGAAAGATTTCCAGGCCGGTTCGGTGCTCAAACTGATGCCGTGGGCTTCGATGAGCGGCCGGCTCGTGGATCGCAACGGCGACCCGGTTGCCGATACCTCTGCCTCCATCTGGGCGGGGTGGAACAAGGAAATTCTCAAGCCGCAACCGGACAACTTTTATGCGAGCCAAAATCTTCAATTCAAAACCGGAAAGGACGGTCATTTTCAGATCGATCGTCTTTTGCCCGGCTCCACCTTCAACTCCGTCACGATCAGCAAGGAATACCGCCCCATTGAAGCCGTGACCGTGGGATCTGGAGTTCAACCGGACCAGACGATACGAGTTAGCGACAGGAGGCGCGTGGCGGATGAGAGCGAGAAACGCTCCATTCAAGGGCGAATCGTTCTGCCTAAGGGGCAAGGCTTTCGTTCGGAGGCCTATTCCTTGTTTCTCTTCATCACTTCGAACGGCCGAACCATGCCCGGCGGCTATCCGCAGCCGGATGCTGAGGGCCGGTTCATGACTGAGCCGCTGCCGGTGGGCGACTATGAACTGAAACTCAGCATCCACTCTCGAAACCCCAAACTGCGGACGCCAATCGACTCCGGGAGGTGGATGCAATTCAAACTCGAGCCGGATGCCGGACAAGCTCCCATGGATGTCGGGGATATTCGTTTGGAGGAGGAAGACTTTGCCTTCAAAGCCCACCAGGCAGCTCCGCCTGCTGGGAAGTCAACCATCAGGCTCGACATCCCCATCACCCAACCGGCGGCGACGTGGTCGGCGAGTGGTTTTGGCACAGCCTTCGCCGATCGCCAGCCCCTGTCAGAGGGACGCATCGTTGGGGAGCTTTCCGTGACGCCTGAAAAACCTTTTCTCCTCCAGGTGGCGACTGCCGGGGGGGCGGTCTTCTTTTCACAGCCCTTGTTTGCCGGCAAGGATTCGGGCGCAGTCATCAAAACGGGGCTCACATTGTCTCCAGGCGTGATCCTCGAAGGAAAGATTCAGGACCTGCCAGCCAGCGAAGATGGATCGGGCTGGGTGGCTGCGCAGGTCATGGTGAAACCGGATGCGTCACCGAAACAGGTGTTCAAAGGCCATCCTTCTCCTATCCAATGGGTCTCCTGGGCTCCCGTGACGCGGGAGGGAAGGTTTCGCTTTTCCGGATTGCCGGGCGGAGAAGTGATGTTTTCCGGGCTGGGCAAAGGCTGGGTGACCAAGTTCTCTTTTCGAGCGGATGGAGACCATCGCCTCGTGCTCGACGGCTCGGAGACACAAAGGGAGGTGACCCTCCAGGCGCAGCCATGCCTTGAGCAGCCTGTTCGTCTGCTCTTGTTCGATGGGCGTCCCGCGGCGGGCGCCAAACTCAAAGCCTCTTTCTTCGATCCCACCAACATTCATTTGCTCTCTGTGCTGCTGGCCACCAACAGGCACGCCGAGGATGCGGAGAAATACGCGGCGTTTCAAAAAGGCGGCTGGCTGGGCCAGCACGCGGAGGCGGATGCTGACGGCCGGGTCACGCTGATCAACCAGCCGCCCGGGGAAACCACCTTTGAAGTTTCCTGGACCGACTCCAAGACGGGCAAGGCCCATCAGGACCGGGTGAAACTCAAAATCGGCTCCAGCGAGGTGCAGGAAGTGATGCTGGTTCCAAGGCAGCCCTGATCTGGCGCCTATTCATCAACTCGCAAATCCAGCCAGCCGGGCAAGCCGCCTCAGGGTTTCTCCAGCCGCTGCCCGAAGATCCAGCGGTGCAGTCGGGGCGGGCATAGACGCCGCCAGTGATGAGGCTGCCTGTCAAGGCTGCTGCGGAGAGAAGGGTTGGGGGCGTTGGGATGGACAAACGATGGTCACGATCCCACAATAGAGGATTGGTGCCGGGCGGACGGGGTTGTATGTTGGTGCTTTGTTTCCAACCTCCAGCCAGCTCCGCTCCGTCATTTTGCCCTCCACTCCGAACGTCATGCCCGGCGCAATCGAAACCGTCGAAGACTTGCGCTCTGCGCTCGCGGCGAGCGAGATGCGTGTCAGCGGCATCCTGGAGACGGCGGTCAATGCGATCATCACCATCAACAGGCAGGGCATGATCGAGACGGTGAACGCGGCGACCGTGCGCATCTTTGGCTACACCAGAGAGGAGATGATCGGGCAGAATGTGAGCATGCTGATGCCCTCGCCCTACCGGGAGCAGCACGACGACTACCTGGCGAATTACGAGCGCACGGGGAAGCGCAAGATCATCGGCATCGGCCGCGAGGCGCTGGCCCAGCGGAAGGACGGGAGCTTGTTTCCGATCGATCTTTCCGTGGGGCAGGTGGATCTGCCTGAGGGCCGCATTTACACGGGCATCATCCGGGATCTGTCGGAGCGCAAGCAACTGGAGGAGAAGCTGCTTTCCATCAGCGAGGCCGAGCAGGCGCGCATCGGGCAGGACATTCATGACGACTTGTGCCAGCAGCTCGCGGCCATCGGCTGCCTGTGCAAGGTGGTGTACCAAAGGCTGAGCGCCAATGGCAATCCGGAGGCGCTGCAACTGGCGGAGATCACCCGCCTCATCACCCAGGCCAACGCCCGCGCGCGGGAAATGTCGCGCGGGTTGATGCCGGTGGTGCTGGACTCAGAGGGGCTGATGTCGGCGCTGGCGGATCTGGCGAGCAGCACCGAGCGCATCTTTCGCGTGAGCTGCCCGTTCCGCTGTGATTCTCCGGTGCAGGTGGGCAACAATCAGATCGCGATTCAGCTCTACCGGATCGCCCAGGAGGCGGTGGCCAACGCCATCAAGCACAGCCGGGCGGGCCGCATTGAGGTCAGCCTGGCTTGCGAGCAGGGTGTGATCACCTTGAAAATCGCCGATGACGGAGTGGGCATTCCGGATCACTCGGCGCGCACGGGAACGGGCATGGGCCTGCTGACCATGAACCACCGCGCGCGCATGGTGGGCGGCGCGCTGACGGTCGAGAAAGACAGCCATGGCGGAACGGTTGTCATTTGCACCGCGCCGAATGCCGTCACGGAGGAAGAGGAGGACACCCTGTGAAGAAACGCATCTTGCTCGTCGATGACCATCCGATCATGCGCCATGGCCTGGCGCAGTTGATTCAAACGGAACCCGGACTTGAGGTGTGTGGCCAAGCCGGAAGTGCCAGGGACGGTCTCCGGGCCGTGGAGCAAATGCAGCCGGACATCGCGGTGATCGATCTGACACTGCCTGACAAAAGCGGGCTCGAACTGCTCAAGGATGTGCATGCCATCGCGCCGGGGGTGAAGTGCATCGTGCTCTCCATGCACGACGAGAACCTCTACGCCGAGCGGGTTCTGAAAGCGGGCGCGCGCGGCTACATCATGAAGGAGGCGGCGGCGGAGAACCTCATCAATGCGCTGCAGCGTGTCATTGCCGGCGGCATCTACGTCAGCGATGTCATGGCCAGCCGGCTGCTGGAGCAGGTGACAGGCCAGCGCGGCAAAGCGGGCAATTCCGGCGTGGATCAACTGACGGACCGCGAGCTGGAAGTGCTGGGGATGATCGGCCGGGGCACGCCCACCAAGTTGATCGCGGAAAAGCTGGGCATCAGCGCCCGGACCGTCGAAGCGCACCGGGCGCACATCAAGGAAAAATTGGCTCTGGCGGATGGCCCGGCGCTGGTGCGTTACGCGGTGCAGTGGGTCGAGAAACAGGCGGTGTAATGGTTTCCATTATGCCCCTGCGCGGCTTCCCCTGAGCGGCTGAGCCGTAGCGCTGAACAATAGCCTGCCTGCGCTGCGGAGCCTAGCCTCACGGCGTCACTATCTTCGATGCCATGAATCAATCATCCCTTCAAAAAGCACGCGAGCGTCTGGCCGGCGAACTGATCAACACCGGATTGTTTCAAAGCTTCCAGTCCGCCTTTCAGGTCCTGACTGGGATGGACCTTCAGCTTGAGGCCTGGCCGGAAGAGCTGGCTTTCAGTGATGCCCCGCAGGCGCGCCCCGGGTGCAGGGAAAGTGACGCAGGCTTGCCAGTGCGGGTCGGGAAGTCTCCGGTGGCGGTGCTTGGCATGAGGGTGCCTGAGGCCGCGGTGCGGGCTGGCCGGGTGCCGACGGCGGGAAACCGGCAGGCCGCGCTGGTTATGATGCAGTCGTTTGCCTTCCAGCTCAGCGAATGCGCGAGCCGCTACGTGTTTGCCTGCTCGCAAGGCGAGCCGCAGGCGGTGCGCGCCGCCAAGTCCTACATCCTCAAGCATCTGGCTGATCCGATGACGCTCGAGCAGGTGGCGGCCCACGCCCACGTCAGCCCGTTTCACTTCTGCAAAATCTTCAAGCGCTCCACCGGCACCACCTTCACCGACTTTGTCAATCGCGCCCGCGTCGAGCGGGCGCGCCGGATGCTCATGCACCCGAACGCCCGCATCACGAACGTGGCGTACGATGCCGGCTTCCAGAGCCTGTCGCATTTCAACCGCAGCTTTCGCAAAATCGCCGGCGAGACGCCGAGCCAGTTCCGCCAGGCCATTCGCTCGCAGCCGGTGTTTTCGCTGGAGGCCGCCTAAGCTGGCCGCGCCGGAGAACCCCGAATCACGAGCGCTCATGGAAGTCTTTGCGGTCACGGTTTTCGTCAGTCTCGCTTTTGCCGTGTTGTTCTGCGCTTTGTTTTTTGCGGAGCGCTCGCAGCGCCGGCGCCGCTGCCTGGAGCAGGACGCGCTCCTGCCCCTCGACGACGGGGCTTCTCCGCTGCCGCCCCCGCGTCCTCCGCCGAGGTGAAACGCGGCCGCGGCTCTCCTCCTTGAATCTCCCATGACCACCAAAGCAACCATCGAATACAACGACCGCGTGGTGCGGCAGTTCATGATCGCCTCCGTCGTGTTTGGCATCGTCGCCATGCTTGCCGGCGTGCTCATTGCCTCGCAACTGAACTACCATGAGTTGAACCTGGCGAGCTGGCTGAGCTTCGGCCGTCTGCGCCCGCTGCACACCAACGCCGCCATCTTCGCCTTTGTCGGCAACATGATGTTCGCGGGCATTTACTATTCGACGCAGCGCCTGTGCAAGGTGCGCATGGGGCTGGACTGGCTGTCATCGCTGCATTTCTGGGGCTGGCAGGCGATCATCGTGGCGGCCGCCATCACCCTGCCGCTGGGGCTTTCTCGCGGGCAGGAGTATGCGGAGCTGATCTGGCCGGTGAACGTGGCGGTGGCGGTGATCTGGGTCGTGTTCGCGGTGAATTTCTTCATCACCCTGCACCGGCGCAACGAGCCCAGTCTTTACGTCGCGCTCTGGTTTTACATCGCCACCATCATCACGGTGGCGATGCTGTACATCGTCAACCACCTGTCGATCCCGACGAGCTGGACGCACAGCTACACCCTCTTTGCGGGGGTTCAAAACGCGCTGGTGCAGTGGTGGTACGGCCACAACGCCGTGGCCTTCTTTCTCACCACTCCGATTCTCGGGATCATGTACTACTTCCTGCCGAAGGCGGCGGAGCGGCCGGTCTATTCCTACCGCCTGTCCATCGTGCACTTTTGGTCCCTGGTGTTTCTCTACATCTGGGCGGGTCCCCACCACCTGCTCAACACCACGCTGCCGAAGTGGCTGCAGATGTTGGGCATGTTTTTCAGCCTGATGCTGTGGGCGCCAAGCTGGGGCGGTATGATCAACGGCCTGCTCACCCTGCGGGGCGCCTGGGACAAGTTGCGCACGGACCCGGTGATCAAGTTCTTCGTGGCGGGCATCACCTTTTACGGCATGGCCACGTTCGAGGGTCCCCTGCTTTCCATCCGCTCGGTGAACGCGCTCTCGCATTACTCCGACTGGACCATCGGCCACGTGCATGCCGGTGCCCTGGGCTGGAATGGCTACATGGCGGCGGGGATGTTTTACTGGCTGGCGCCGCGCCTTTGGAAAACCAGGCTCTGGTCGGTGCCCGCCGCCAATTTCCACTTCTGGATCGGCACGGTCGGCATCCTGTTTTACGTCGTTGCCATGTGGATCAGCGGGATCATGCAGGGTCTGATGCTCAACGCCACCACAGCGGATGGCACGGCGCTGCAATACCCGGCGTTTCTCGACACGCTTCAGGCCATCCGTCCAGCCATGGGCTTCCGCATCATTGGCGGCGCGCTTTATCTGGCCGGTTTCCTGGTGATGGTGGTGAACCTGGTCATGACCATCCGCAGCGGCCAGGCCTGGGATGAGACGCGCGAGGTCACGGTCGAGGTCAACGAGGATCAGGACAAGATGGGCTGGCGCGAGACCTTTCAGAACGATCCGGTGCTCTGCTCGATGGGGGCTTTGCTGTTGCTCTGCGGCTGGTGGTTCCTGCCTCCAGGGGCTTCGGGGACAGCGCTCATTTGCAGCGGCATTTTCATCTGGATGGCTGTCGTTCGTTTCAAAAAGGCGGACAAGGCCTGGACCCATTGGTATGAGAAGCTGCTGCACAACTACCTGCCGTTTACCGTACTGACCTTCATCGCGGTGGTGATCGGTGGTTTGATCCAGATCATTCCGACCGTGACGGTCAACCGGGCGAAAAACGTCGAGGACCGTTTGCAGTCGGTGTACACCCCGTTGGAACTCGCCGGCCGCGACTTGTATGTGAGCGAAGGCTGCTACAACTGCCACTCGCAGATGATCCGCACGATGGTGCCCGATGTGCTTCGTTACGGGGACTACTCGCGCCTCGGTGAGAGCATCTACGACCACCCGTTCCAATGGGGATCGAAACGAACCGGGCCGGATTTGGCGCGTGAGGGCAACGGACCGAACAAGAAGAGTGACTCCTGGCACTACAAGCACTTGGTCGATCCGCGCTCGATGTCTCCCGGTTCGAACATGCCTGACTACGCCTATCTGGCCACGAAGCCCTTCGATCAGAAAGCGCTGCCGTCCAAAATCGCGGTCATGACCCGCCTCGGTGTGCCCTATCCGCCAATGGATGCCACCGCGATCAAAATGCAGGCGCTCGAGCAGGGGGCGGAGATCGCCAAGCGCCTCGCTGACGAGGGTGTGGCGGTCACGCCCGACCGGCAGATCGTCGCCGTCATCGCCTACCTGCAAAAGCTGGGCGTCTATGAGGAAGTGGAGCCGAAGCCGGAACGGACTGGCGTGCCATTCCCTTTGAAACCCGGCAACCCGGACGCGTTCCGTGCCGCCTCGAATCCCTGAACCCCGATCCCGCATTCCCATGTTCTACCGCGTCGCTTACGAACACTGGCACGAGGTTGTCCCCTTCGTTGCCTTCGGCGCTACCGCCCTGGTTTTTCTCACCATGTCCGCGCGCGCGCTGCTGCTGCGCAAGGACAAGGCCGAGAGCATGTCCCACCTCCCGCTTGATGACTGACTGAGCCATGAGCCGCGAATCCAACACCCCCAAAAAATCCGCCGAGCCCACACTGCGCCCGCATGTTTATGACGGCATCCAGGAGTACGATCAAAAGCTGCCGAACTGGTGGCTGTTCACTCTCTACATCACCATCGTCGCTTTTGTCATTCACTGGCTGGCCTACTACCAGCTTGGTTTCGGAGCCTCGGACACTGGGAAGGTGGACGCGGCGGTGAGCCAAATCGAACGCGAGCGCGAGAAGGCGCTGGAGAGCATCGACGACGCCAAACTGTGGGAGATGTCGCGCGACCCGCAAGTGCTCGCTGCCGGCAAGGCCACCTACATGACGCCGGGCATGTGCGTCACCTGCCATGCCGCGGATTTGACCGGCATGCTGGGCGGAGCCAAGCTGCCGGGCCTGTCGCTCAGCGACAGCGAATGGAAGCACGGGGGGCAGCCCACCGAGGTCTTCAAAATCGTGCGCAAAGGAGCGCCGGACCTCACCAAGGGCATGCCCGCCTGGGAGCCGCAGCTCGGCGTCAAACGCGTGGCGGAGGTGGTCGCTTACATCATGAGCTTTCACCAGGAGGGCGGGCCGCTCGTCTTGTCCGCTGATTCGCCGCTGAAGGAGGCCAAGCCCTGAGCCGGAACCCGTCATGCCGCGCGATCTGAACACCACCTCCCTTGGCTCCATCAATGAGGATGGCTCCAAGCGGGTGCTGCATCCCGCGGATGTCTCCGGTCCGTTCACGCGCTGGCGCCGTCTTTCCGCGCTGGTGCTGCTGGTCATCTACACGGCCTTGCCGTGGATCCCCGTGAACGGCTTTCCGGCTGTGTTCCTGGATGTGGCGGAGCGGCGGTTCCACTTCTTCGGGCTCACTCTGGCCACCCAGGACTTGTGGGTGTTTTTCTTCCTTGTCACCGGCCTTGGTTTTTCCCTGTTCTTCATCACCTCCCTGCTTGGCAGGATTTGGTGCGGCTGGACTTGTCCCTACACGGTGTTTCTTGAGCATGTGTTCCGCCGGGTGGAGCGCTTGATCGACGGCGATGCGGCAGCCCGCCGCAAGCTCGACGCCGCGCCCTGGTCCGCGGGAAAGATCGTCAGGCGCGTCGTCAAGCATGCGCTTTACCTGATGCTTGCGGCTTTGATCGCGCATTTTTTCCTGGCCTACTTTGTCTCGTTGCCGCGACTTTACGAAATGATGAAAGGCTCCCCGGCGGAGCACATCAAGGCTTTTGGCGTGGTGGTCTTCCTGACCCTGGCGCTTTACTTCTGCTTCAGTTGGTTTCGGGAGCAGTTTTGCGTCATCATGTGCCCCTACGGACGCCTGCAGTCCACCCTGACGGACGACCACTCGGTCATCATCGGTTACGACCAAAAACGCGGCGAGCCGCGCGGCCGTGTGACCGATCCAAACGCCGGGGACTGCGTCAACTGCAGCCGTTGTGTACAGGTCTGCCCGACCGGCATCGACATCCGCAACGGTCTGCAACTGGAATGCATCGGCTGCGCCGCTTGCGTGGACGCTTGTGATGACATCATGACCAAACTCGGCCGACGGAAAGGCCTCGTGCGCTACGATTCCCTGACCGGATTGAATGGCGGCAAAACCAGGCATCTGCGGCCGCGCACGCTGTTCTACACCGCGCTGGCGCTCGTTGGCATGACGGTGTTCGCGATTCGGGCCAGCGGCATTGCCCCGATGCTTGCCAATGCCCTGCGCATGTCCGGCTCCGCGTTTTATGTTTCGGAGGGTGTCATCCGCAATCACTTCCAGGTGCGGGTGATCAACAAGCGCAATGCGCCCGCCGCCTACACCTTCAGCGTGGAGGGGGAGGTGCCGCCGGAGTTGCGCGTGGCCGGCAATGAGAGTCCGCTGCGACTGCCGGCACTGGGAGAGGAGCTCAAGCCCCTTGTCTTCACGCTGCCACAGCCGGTTTACCAAAAGCCGTTGCGAATGGTGGTGCGCGTGACGGAGACCGGCAGCGGCCGGAGTGTGAAGACCATGCCGATTGAATTCACCGGCCCCGATCCATTGACCCAAAACCCAAATTACCTCGATGCCCGTCAATACCTCCAGCAGTAGGAAGCGCAGTTGCGCATGTGACCGCAACTGCGGTTGTTGCGGGAAGCAAAAGGCGAAGCCCGGGTTCTTCGGGCGGCGGCCCTGGCTCTTCGTGGTCTTCGCCTTCATGCTCCTGTTCGCGGCCTGGGGCGGCCTGTTTTACATCGCCATCAAAAACCGCCCGGCCTCGGTGCCGTTGACCAGCGCGCGGGCTCCGCACTGACATGAACGCCATCGACACCACCCCGGCGGCCTTTCTTGCGGGCCTGGTCACCAGCCTGCACTGCGTCGGCATGTGCGGCCCGCTGGCTTGCTCCTGGGCGGTCTCGGGGGGACAGGCTGCGGGCGCCCGCTTTTTGCGCGCCACGTCGCTTTACCATGCGGCGCGGTTGCTGTCTTACAGCCTCGTTGGCATGATTGCGGGCTGGCTGGGCACGGTGCCGATGACGTGGCTGCGCGAGCGCCACGGCGTGGCGGTGATGCCCTGGCTGCTGGTGGCGGCCTTCCTTCTGGTGGGCATTGGTCTTGACCGATGGATGCCCAAGCCGGCGCTTTTGACCCGGCCGATGGCCCGCCTGCGGTTGAAGGCGCAGTGTTGGGGAAGCGACGCCCGCGCCAGCCTGCTGGGGCTGGCCACGCCTTTGCTTCCCTGTGGTCCGTTGTATCTGATGTTCGGCCTGGCTTTGAGCAACGGATCGGCGTTCAAGGGCGCTGAATTCTCATTTGCCTTTGGTTTGGGAACCCTGCCTTTGCTGGCGCTGGCGCAGACGCAGTTGCATCGTCTGGGCCTGAGATTGTCACCTGCGACCCTGGTTGTCATGCGGCGCGGCCTCGCTCTGGTGGCGGCTCTTTTGATGGCCTGGCGTTTGCGCGGCACGCTGACAGGGGAGGGCGTCGGCTGCTGCCATGCCTGACTTGCAAAAACTTTCCTCCGGTTCTGCCCAATCCCGCAACCTCATGACCTCGCCCGCCGCCTGCCGACATTGCGGCACCCCTGTGCCGGCTGCGCGCCTCGATGGCTTCTGCTGCTCCGGCTGTGCTTATGTCTTCCAAATGCTGTATGAGAGCGGCCTGGAGCATTTCTATGCGCTCAAGCACCAGCAGCCCCTCGCGCCGGTTCCCGCCCAGGCGCTGCGGGAGCAGGATTATGGCTGGCTGCGCGCACTGGTGGATCAGCGCGACTGTGCTGAGGGATGTTCGCTGGCAGACATTCGCGTCTCTGTGCAGGGACTGTCCTGCGTCGGCTGCATCTGGTTGATTGAGCGCGTGTTTCAGCGCCTGCATGGCGGGCGAATTCAGGCTGACATCACGCGCGGAGAACTCACCCTGAGCTGGGAGCCGGGCGCATTTGACGCGGTGGCTTTTGCACGGGAGCTGCAGTGTTTTGGTTATTTGATTGGTCCGCAGCGAAACGATGCCGGAATGGATCGGGGTCTTGAGCGCCGCGCGGGCGTGTGCGGCGCTTTTGCGATGAATGCGATGGCCTTTTCGCTGCCCGCGTATTTCGGAATGCCGTCCGATTTCATGTTCGCGAAGTGGTTCGAGATGATTGCCGCGGCTTCCGCCACCATGGCGCTGCTGGTGGGGGGAAGCTATTTCGCCGAGCGCTCCTGGCGCGGCCTGCGCATGGGTGTGCTGCACATTGACACTCCGATCACGCTTGGCATCGCTGCCGCTTACCTTGGGTCGCTGGCGGGCTGGATCACCGGCGTCCAAGGGCTGATGTACTTTGACTTCGTTGCCATGTTCATCTTCCTGATGCTGGGCGGACGGTGGCTGCAGCAGGTGGCGGTGGCGCGCAACCGGCGCAAGCTGCTGCGCGATCCGTCGATCTCCGACACGGTGAGGGTGGCTGGCGAGGCGGTTCAGGTGGCTGACTTGAAAGCGGGCCAGGACTATGACATTGCACCGGGCCAGGCGGTGCCGGTGGCGTCGAGCTTGGTGGACTCCGCCGCGCAGGTGAGCCTGGAATGGATCAACGGCGAGAGCGAAGCCCAGGCGCGAATGGAAGGACAGATGCTGCCCTCGGGAGCGTTGAACATCGGCACGCGCCCGCTGACGGCACGAGCGCTGGAGACATGGGAGCAGTCCACCCTGCGCAAGTTGCTGGAGTCACGCAAGCAGGACGGGCAGCGGGACTTGAGGCTGGAGCGTTTGCTGCGGGTGTATTTGACCGCGGTGGTGGCGGTGGGTGTGCTGGGCGCGGCCGGCTGGTGGCTGGCGACCGGGGACATTGCCAAGGCCATGCAGGTGATGATTTCCATCTTCGTGGTTTCCTGTCCCTGCGCGTTGGGAGTGGCGGCTCCTTTGGCCGATGACATCGCTGCGGCGCGGGCGGAGCGGCTGGGCGTGTTTGTGCGTTCGCTCGGGCTTTGGAAAAAACTGGCCCGGGTGCGCAAAGTCATTTTTGACAAGACCGGCACGCTGACCCTGGAGAATCCGGTGCTGGCCAACGCGGAATCGCTCGCGGCGTTGAGCGGCGAGGCGCGGGCCGCGCTACGCCATTTGGTGAGCGGCAACTTGCATCCGGTGAGCCGCAGCCTGTTCGATGCCGTCGGTCCCGGTGAGCATGACCACTGCGAGGAGGTGAGAGAGGAGATTGGGCAGGGATTGTCCTTCGTCGATGCGCGGGGCAGCCTTTGGGCGCTGGGCAGGGCGGCAGGCGAGAATGCCGATGTCGTGCTCCGGCATGGTGATGAGGTCCTGGCGGGCTTTTTCTTTCGCGATCAACTGCGCGCGGAGTCAGTGCAGGAGGTGCGGACCTTGCACGCGCGCGGCTGTGAGGTGTTCATTCTCAGCGGCGATCGCGAGGCGAAGGTGGCGGAGATGGCGAATCAACTGGGGTTGCCGGAAGGGTATGGTTTGCATCGTTTGAGCCCCGAGGAAAAAGCGGATTGGGTGCGGCGGCACGACGTGCAGGACACGCTTTACATTGGCGACGGAGCCAACGACAGCCTGGCCTTCGATGCCGCACTGTGCGCGGGCAGTCCGGTTACCGGCCGCAGCTTTCTCGAGCACAAGGCGGACTTTTACTTCCTCGGTCACAGCCTCAGATTCGTCACGGGCATGCTGGACATCGCGGCCACCCATCGCCGGGCTGTGCATGGCGTCTTTGCGTTCGCTTTGTCATACAACATAGTCACGGTCGGTTTCGCGTTGATGGGGTTGCTCAGCCCGCTGGTGGCAGCGGTGTTGATGCCGTTGAGTTCGGTGGCCACACTGTCGCTGGTGGCATTGGTTTTTCGCGGCTGGAAAACGGTTATGGGAAAAGCGGCCGGGCGCGGCACCGCGTCGCCGGCTGCTTCGGGTGAATTGGGGCTGGCGTGACAAGGGTTGCGCATCGGTGGCAGCCGGGCAGAGTCGGCGCATGCGTTTATGGATTGCATTTGGCCTTGCCGGAGTGGCGATGGCGCAGGAGCCGGCGGTGTTTGAGCGGCTGACGTTTCATGCCGCGCCGAAGGCGTTGGCGGCAGGAGCGGTGACATCGGAGTGGCCGCGATTGCTGGGGCCGGGCGACGATGCGCATTCGCCGGAGCGGCCTTTGTTGAAGGCGTTTCCCGAGAGCGGGCCGAAGAAGGTATGGGAGGTGGCGGTGGGGGAAGGCTACGCCGCGCCAGTCATCGCGGAAGGCAGGGTGGTGCTGTTCCACGCCTTGGATGGAAAAGAGACGCTGGAATGCCTCGATGCGGAGACGGGACGGCGCTTTTGGAGTCACGACTACGAGGTCACCTACCAGGACCGGTATGGTTTTGCCGACGGGCCGCGGGGCAGTCCGGTGGTTGGCGATGGGGTGGTGATGACGCTGGGAGTGACGAGCTTGCTGACAGCCGTGGATTTGAAAAGCGGCCGCCAGTTGTGGCAGCGGGATTTGCGGGCGGACTACCTGGTCCCGCAGGATTTCTTCGGGCATGGCTCGTCGCCGTTGATTCATGACGGCAGGGTGTTTGTGCAGGTCGGCGGCAAGCTGGAGGCAATGGACGGCAGCGAGTCGAAGCGCGAACGCGCGGCGAAGCTGGCGACCGCGGGGGTGTCGGTGGCGGCGTTTGATTTGCGGACAGGCAAGGCCGCGTGGGAACTCAAACATGCCTGGGGCGCGAGTTATGCCTCGCCGGTGCTGGCGAAGCTGCACGGGCAGGAAAAGCTGCTGGTGTTCGCTGGCGGAGAGAGCGATCCACCGACGGGAGGGCTGCTCTGCATTGATCCGCATTCGGGGAAACTGGAGAGCGCGTTTGCCTGGCGCGCGGATGACTACATTTCCGCCACGGCCTCCTCGCCGACGGTGATCCCGGAGAAGAACCGGATCTTTGTCAGCACTTGTTATCCCAAAGGCAAACCGCTGGGTGGCGTGATGCTGGAGTTTGACGACGCGTTTCAGCCCAAGGAGGTGTGGCGGTCGGCCAAGCTGGGCATGCACTGGATGACGGCGGTGCACCATGAGGGGCATCTGTATGCGGTCGATGGCGAGCGCGAGAACAACAGCCGTCTGGTCTGTGTGAACGCGGAGACGGGAGAGGAACGGTGGGCGGAGGAAATGACCTGGCAGGATGCGAAACTGGGTGAGTTGCTGGGACGTGCTGGTCCGGTGACGATCGGCTTTTTTCGCGGCAGCCTGCTGCGGGCGGACGAGGCGTTTTTGGGGCTGGGCGAACTGGGCACGCTGATGTGGCTCGACCTAACACCGCAGGGCTGTGTGATTCAGCAGCAGACGCCGCTGTTTTATGCCGTGAACACCTGGAGCCTGCCGGCGGTGAGCCGCGGGCTGCTGTATGTCTGCCAGCACGCGGAGGGCATCGTGCCTTCGGAAGGCTCGGGGCCGCGGGTGATTTGCTACGACCTGCGCGGCGAATGAGCGGATCAACGTTCGCCAAAAATCGCGGTGCCGACACGGACGAGGGTGCTGCCTTCCGCGACAGCGATTTCGAAATCATGACTCATGCCCATGGACAAGGCGGGGAGCGGCAGGCCGGAGCGGATTCGTAACGCGTCGCGCAATTCGCGCAGGACGGCGAAGTGCGGGCGCGTGACTTCGGGATCCTCGGCATAAGGCGGGATGCCCATGAGGCCTTCGATGCGGAGACGGTCGAGGGCGAGCAGGTCGTCAAGCTGGGTTTCAAGTTCGTCAGCAGCAAAGCCATGCTTGCTGGTCTCGCTGCCGACATTGACCTCCAAAAACACGCGTGGATTCAGATCGAGTTCGGTGGCAATGCGCTGGATGTGGCGGGCGATGTCGAGCGAATGGACGCTCTGGATGACCTCGACGTGAGGCAGGATTTTGCGGACCTTGTTGCTTTGCAGCGGGCCGATGAGATGCCAGCGGAGATGCGAGGGCAGGGCGGGTGTTTTGGCGAGCAGTTCCTGCACACGATTCTCGCCAAAGAGCGTCTGCCCCGCCTCCACCGCCTCCGCGATGGCCTCGACCGGGAAGGTCTTGGAGACGGCCATGAGCTCGACGGAGGCGGGGTCGCGTCCGGCGCGTTCGGCGGCGGCGTGGAGGCGGTCGCGGATGGCGGCGAGGCGGTCGCGGAGAGGGATCATGGGGGAGTGTAACCAGAGATTAGCGGCGGGTCATCTGTGAAGTGGGGGTTGAGAGCGGGGCTGGATGCGGTAAGTGGAAGCATGACAAGTGTTGCTGCCGGAGCGAAGGAAGATGCGGGGACGCCGCTGGGGTTGCGCGGGAGCTGTTTTGGGATGTGGACCCGGCGAGGCTGGATGTGGAGTGTCATGCGGGCATGATCATCGCGCGGGTGCTGGAGCTGGGCAGGCTGGCGGACTGGAAGCGCGTGCTGGGTTATTATGGGGCAGATCGCGTCAAGGAGGTGGTGACAGGTCTTCGAGATTTGAGCCCGCAGGCGGTGAGTTTGTGCTGCGCGGTATTTGGACTTCATCAGGAGGCTTTTCGATGCTGCACCGGGAGACCGTTTCCGAAAGCAGCCTGGATTTATTGATCAGGCTGGGCGGGCGGCCTGAATTGGGGGCGTTCGCCCTGGCGGGGGGAACGTCACTGGCGCTGCGGTTCGGGCGCCGGCTTTCGGTGGATCTGGTTTTTTTCCAAGAGGCGTTTGAGAATGAGGCGCTGACGGAGTTTCTGAAACGGGAGTTTGCTTTTGACCGTCGGCGCAGTCTGCCGACGGGAGTGGCGGGTTTTGTGAAAGGGGTCCGGGTGGATTTTGTGAAGTATCGCTACCCGTTGGTGGAGGCTTTTGAGGTGAGGCAAGGGGCAAGGTTGATGAGCTTGCCCGATGTGGTGGCGATGAAGCTTTCAGCGGTGACGAACCGTGGGGCGAAAAAGGATTTCTATGATCTTCACGAACTGATCGCGAGGCTGGGGCTGCCAAAGCTGATGGCGTTTTACCAGGCGAAGTTTCCCGGGACTGACCCGATGATGCTAGCGAGGTGTCTGACGTACTTTGAGGATGCAGAGACTCAGGAGGACCCGGTGAGCCTGAAGGGTCAGAGCTGGCCGGGGGTGAAGGCGGGGATGGCGGCGGCGGTGCGGAAGATGATGCTGACGGGGTGAAAGTGCGGACGAATGGCGAGAAGCGGTGGCGCGGCGTCGTTTTCTCAGCCCTATGAGTTCCCTTTCCCGTCGTCGTTTTCTCCAGCGTGGCAGCAGCGCTTTGTTCGCCGCGCCGTTTGTGACCTCCGGCCTGCGTGCGGCCTCGCCCAATGGCAAGCTGCGGCACGCCAGTTTCGGCGCCTCAGGCATGGCGATGAGCGACATGAAGGCGCTCTCCAATCACGATTCCTGGGAGCTGGCGGCGGTGTGTGACGTGGACACCCGCAACTTTGACCGCGTCCAAAAAATGTGGCCGGGTGTGCGCGTTTATCAGGACTGGCGCGAGCTTTTGGAAAAGGAGGGGGACAAGATTGACTCGGTGAATGTGTCCACACCGGACCACATGCACGCGGCGATCGGCATGGCGGCAATGCGCGCGGGCAAGCACCTCTACGGACAAAAGCCGCTGGCGCAGACGCTTTGGGAGTGCCGGCAGATGATGCTGCTGGCGAACAAGACGGGCGTGATGACGCAGATGGGCATCCAGGTTTCCTCCTCCTTCACCGAGCGCATGGCGGTGGAGATCGTGCGCCAGGGCGCCATCGGCAAGGTCAAGGAGGTGCACACTTTCTCCCGCAAAAAATGGGGCGACACCGAGCCGCGCCCTGCCACGCAGGACGAGGTTCCCGCCGAACTGAATTGGGACCTGTGGATCGGCGTCGAGCAGCCGCTCAGTTACATCAAGGGCTACGACCATCCCTCCAACTGGCGCAAACGCCGCCCCTTCGGCACCGGCACGCTGGGGGACATGGGCTGCCACATGTTCAGCGGCTGGTTCCGCGCGCTCAATCTGGCCGCGCCCATCGCCGTGCAATCCGCCGGCCCGAAACCGAACGCCGACAACTGGGCGCTCGACGGCCAGGTGGAGTACACCTTTGCCGGCACGGAGTACACCGAGGCTTCCGAGGTCAAGGTGACCTGGTATGACGGCGACAAACGTCCGCCGCAGGCGGTGATGGATTTGGTGATCAAGGAAGGCGGCAAATTTCCCGATCAAGGCAGCATTTATCTCGGCACCGAGGGCGTGCTGCTGTCGCCGCACGGCTCGACGCCGCTGCTTTATCCCAAGGCGAAGTACACCGGCTTCAAGTATCCGAAGCTGGAGCCGCGCGACCACTGGATCGAGTTTGTCGATTGCTGCCTGAAAGGTGGAGACAAACCGAGTGCGAACTTCGATTACTCGGCGCCTCTGACCGAGGCCGTGCTGCTCGGCTGCCTGGCCAGCGATTTCCCCGGAGAAAAACTCACCTGGGACGCGCCGAACCTGAGCATCCCGAATTCGGAGGCGGCGCAGAAGCTGGTGACGCGGCAGTATCGCGCTGGTTGGGAAGTGACACCAGCTTGACGTAACCGCCCACCTTCCCGCGCACTTCCGGCGGAACCACGGAAAGCAGCGCGTCCAGTGTGCGCAGCGCCATCATTTGACGCTGGTGCGGAGTTGGGATCTTCGCTTTCTCCGCGCGCGCCCATTCAAAGGTTTCTTCACGCGCCTGGTTGCGCGCTGCCTTACGCACCTTCGACACCGCAGCGCGCGCCTTGTGAAAGGTCGCGTTGCCCTTCGCGTGCTGGTCCATCGCGCCCCGCAGGGCATCCCACAGCGCGTCGGGCGTCGGCTCTTTCAAAATCCCTTCGTTAAAGAGTTCCTGCGCCATCACGTCCGGCATGTAGCCCGAGTCCTTGCCGGCAAACCAGGCGCGCGGCAGCCAGGGCATGCCGTCGTAATCACCCGTCTCCTTGCCATCGCTGATGATCTTGCCGGTGCGCAACGCCTCGCTCCGGCTCATGAGCTTGCCCTTGCCAGCATCGCCGATACAACGAGATTATCCCGGAGCAACGTGCCGCCCTGTTCGTAGGCCTGCATCACCCAGGGGGCGAGCGCATCAATGCCCGCCTTCTCCAACTCGTCAGCGCGCAACGCCTGTCGCATGGGGGCGTCCAAATCAATACTGCCCTCGGTGCGATTGCCTGCCATGCGCCGGTCATCCCCGACACGTTGCGCCGGCCGCCCGAAGGACACGCGCCAATCACCATCACGCCGGAGCTTGTCCATGCGCGTCCGCATGGCGTCAATCATCGCCTCCCGCCATTCAGGGCGCTTCTCCCACTTGGCGATTACCGCGTCGGCGACGCTGGCCAGGGAGTGGGCGGAGAGGGAGAATTCTACTGAACCGCCAGGCGCTTGTTGCGCGCTGCTTCCGCTTCCACCCAAATCCTGCGCGCTTCGCTTCGCAAGAATTCGGCTTCGGAGCCACTCGATTCCGCGGCCCCGGTCAAGGTTTGCGAGACGATAAGCTTCGGAGCCGGTAAGGGCTTGGACTGGAGAGTCGAATTCACGCTTGAATGATTCTTCAGTAAGCCCGGCCTTGTCAAGCAGTTTGGTGATTTCCTGCGGCCTTGACTTCAAGTAGTTTTGACTTTGGCTGTGCGCCAGCGCAGTCGCCGCGATGACCTCGCCGCCACCGGCATGAATATGGTCGATCAGGGAAACCAAGGTATCGCCGCTCGTGTGATTGTCATCAACCACCACGTAAAGACCACCAGAAACAACCGGTCCGTCGAAAAACTGCTCGTTGGCAAACCTGCTTTGAACAGAAACCCCTGTGTTTGCCGCGCCGAAAACTTTCACAATCTCCCCAGACACATCGCCACCGATTCTGTGCGCCAATTCCTTTGCGAGAACCATCGGCAGAGCATTGGCGCTTCGCCCTGCGTCGCGGTGCATGACAGGAACCCAAATCACCGAACGACCCGCGATGATGTCTCGCAATTCTTCCACCTTTTCAGGCTTCAAAACGGCATTCACCACGGCGTCAGCCGCCGCCCCGTCGCCGTTCTTTTTAGCCGCCTCGTAACCTTCAGCCTTCGTAAGTTTACTGACTGTCGTAGAGGTAATGGTTTTTGCCAAATCTGGAGGGCGCGACCCGCCTTGAGCACCTGCCCCCAAAACGCTCTCCAGCCCTTGAGGAAAGTTGCCAGCGTGCCCGCCGCTTTCGCCTCCGCCCGCTGGCTGAGCGCATGACTCGCCACCCCGCGAGCGATCAAGCCCGCGCTGAACCGCGACCCGTCCTTGCGCCGCCCGGCAGTGTCCGCCGTCACAATCTCCGCAATCGCCTCGTCAAGCATCTCGGGACTCACCGCCGCATCATCCTTGGTTGGCAGGAAATCGACGCCGCTGGCTCGCTCCGCCATGCGCGCCCAAGCCAAGCCTTGCGCGTCTGAGTAGCGTCCTGACTCGCGCAGGGAGCGCCAGCGCCCGTGCGTATGCTCGTGCATCACGGTCAGGATGTTAGAGCCGCCAAACACGCGGGAAACCGCCGCGCGCACGCCTTCAACCATCTCAGCACGGTTATTGCCAAGCACGGCGAGGGTTTCCGCTCTAGCCTCGGCCGCACTCAGTCCGTGCATCTGCCCGTAAAGCTCGACCGCTTCTGACGCCTGCTCTGCTGTCACGCGCCCCGCCTCAACCTCGTCTGCAACAGAGCGCGATTGAGCGGCAATCTCGACCGCCTCAGCGCGCGCGCCGCGCTCATCAACCGCTTGCACCATTGTCGCCGCGCTCGTGCGCTCCATTTCGTCCAGATGCTCGTAGGCTATGCCGACCGCGGAGAGTCGTCGTTTTTTTCTTGGCCAGCCATGGTATTTCTGTGGAAAATGACTGCGTGTCCCGGTCCCATCCCGTCCGTGCCGGGGTTTGAAGTTTCCCGCCTGCTGAAGCCATGAGTTCCCTCCGCAAAGTCCTTCGGTTCATTCTGCGTTCCCTGCTCGTCCTGTTGGTCGCGGTCCTGCTGCTGGCGGGCCTGGGCTGGTGGTATTTCCATCCCGCGGCGCGCCTTTTTGACGAGGTGGTTTACACCGAGCGGCATGGCCAGCCGCTGACCATTCAGGTGCACCAGCCAGCGCAGGGCAATGGCTGCGGGGTGCTGTTGATGCTCAGCGGCAAATGGAAATCCAATCCGAAGAAGTATGACTCCTGGCTGGCGGCGCCGCTGCTGCGGCAGGGTTTCACGGTCTTTGCCGTGGCGCATCTTTCACAACCCGAGGCGAGCGTGCAGGAGATCGTGGCGGATGTGCAGCGGGCGGCGCGCTTTGTACGGCACCACGCGCAGACGTATGGCGTCGATCCCAAGCGCCTCGGCGTGATCGGCGGCAGCTCTGGCGGTCACCTCAGCCTGATGCTGGCGACCTGCGGCGGCCCCGGCGATTCCCTGGCGGAGGATCCGGTGGACCGGGAGGACAGCTCGGTGCAGGCGGTGGCGGTGTTTTTCCCGGTCACGGATCTGCTGAACCTGGGGCCTTCGACGGAAAACGACGGCACGGGCGGACCGCCATTGCACTTCAAGAAGTCGTTCGGGCCGGAGGCGCTGGATGTGGCGGCGTGGCGGGGGAAAATCGGGCGCGAGGTCTCCCCCATCGAACTGCTCGGCGAGCGGCTGCCGCCGGTGCTGATCGCGCACGGGGATGCCGACACGCTGGTGCCGATCGACCAGTCGCTGCGTTTTCAGGAGCGCGCCCATGCGATGGGGCATGAGGTTGAGCTGCTGGTGCGTCCGGGCGCCAGCCATGGCTGGCTGACCATGATCTGGGACCTGCGCACCTTCAGCCAATGGCTGGAGCGGCGCCTGCTGTGAGCGGTGGCAAGATCCAACCCGGAAATGCCGGCGGCTTTTCGGAGGGCAGGACTCGTTTGAGCGCTGTTGTTGCCCGCCACTTCTGATGCCCGGTTCTGTTCAGAACCAGGTGGCTGGAGGTCAGCCAAGGTGGTGCGCGAGGGGGGACTCGAACCCCCAAGCCTTTCGGCACAAGATCCTTAGTCTTGTGCCGAAAGTCGGTGAAAAAAGGTGATTTTTGCCACTTGGGGCACTGTTGGGGCAGTAGGTCGATTCATATTTTCCAATCCGGTCATACTTCGGGACGCGTTGGGGGAGGCTGGGCTGTCATGGAGCCGCCGCCGGGCGGCAGGGCGCGCAGGTGGCGGATGAGTTCGCGTTGGAAGGCGTTCATGCATCAGCAGCGAGTGGCTCAAATGCGAGGGCCCACACCCACGGGTTGGCCTCCCACGAGCCGGGGCCGTTGATGGATTCCCATAGGGTCTGGTAGCTATAGATCGGATCGGCGTGCGCAATATCGGTGCCACGGTAAATCTTCCACCATGTGCGGTCTGGGTATTCTGCGGAATGGTGGCGCTCAATCCCCTCGGCGATAGCATCCTCCCTGCTGATGTCCTGGAGCCGCTGCACGCGCACGCCGGTGATCTCCAACGTGATGCGGCTGGCCCATCGCGGCATGTGGATAGAGGGACGCCAGCGGCCCCGCGGAAGGGGCGGCCAGATTTCTTGATGAGTCGCCTTGTGGGCTACAATACAGTCAGTCCCGATTCTGGATGGGGCAATGTTATCAAACGTGGCCCCAACCGCCCAAGCCTCCCTCACCCATAGCCGGTCTCCGGGCTGCCCGCGGGGGCATGGCGCGCGGTGATAATCACCGCAGTCGTCCACCCACTCAGGCCAAGGCTGGCCGTCGTTATCCTGGATTTCATCTCGGAAGTTGCGGCGCAGCTCCACGATCCTCCGCGTCTGCGTCTTGCGGCCCTCCAGGATGGCGCGGACCATCGGAGCGGTAAAGAGAATTGGGCGCTCTTTCATTGAGGGGCAGGGACGAATTCCAGCGGGGCGAGGTGGGTGAAGCCGGCGGCGTTGGCGTGGCCGCCGCCGCCGAGGGTGGCGGCGATATCGCCGACGTTGACGCCGTTGCGGCGGCTGCGCAGGCTGACGGTGAGGCCGCTGTCTGACTGCGCGCCTTTGCTGGTGTCCAGGAACCAACTCGCTGCGAAGGGCGCAGCGGGGTATCTCTCCAGCAGGTGCTGGCAGGCGTCCGAGATGAGGCCGGGGCCGAGGCCGTCCACGGCTGGCACGGTGTGCCCGGCGATCCTGATCCAGGTGGGGTATTGGGCGGCCGCTTGGATAATGCTGTGATCTCGCTGCCGCAGGGGGATGCCGGCGCTGATGAGCTGGTCAAGCCGGTCCGGGTGGATGAGGACTTCCAGCCAGGCGCGGTATTGCCGCGGCAGCAGGCGCATGAGGGCGGCGTGCAGGGCATGGGCGGTGTGGCTGTCCGGCTCGTTGGCCTGCTGGAAGGCGTGGCCGAGATCCCGCCACTGGATGAGGCGGGCGAGTTCGGGGAGGGGCTGCTCTTTGGCGCCGAACTCCCGCCAGACGAGTCCGGCGCCGCTCAGGGTGTTATCAAAGATGAAAAAGGGGAGCTGACGCCAGTCCTCCGGGACGGTGGCGTGGTGGTCGAGCACGACGAGGTTGCCGCCGGCGGCCTCCCGGAGTTGCAGGAGGGTTTCCTTTTGCTCAGGGGTGCGGGCCGGGGCGGAGAAATCGACGATGAACACGTTGTCCTCCGGACTGAGATCGGACGGGCTGATGGGCCAGGGGCGGGCGTACTGGCAGGGGTGGCGGTGGATGGTGCGGGGGTCGATCTTGCCGGTGGTCTCCAGCAGGTGGCGCAGCAGGACGTAGGAGAGGAAGCCGTCCGCGCAGGTGTCGTGGTAGAGGATGTGGTGCATGGTGGGTGTCAGATGGAGGATTATTCAGACCGGCGTTTGAGGTGGCGGCTGCGATGCGGGCCGGTGCGGTGCCGTTCCTGCTCGGCGGCGGCATGGGCGTTGCCTTGCTCGCAGGCGCGCAGCCAGTCCAGGCGGCGCGGCTGCTGGGTGATGCGGCCTTTGACGGCGGAGTCAAGGCGGAGAGTCTGGCCGGGCCGCAGCTTGGAGGCGGCGGGTGAAGTGAGGGCTTGGGCGAGAATGAGTTTCAGGAGGTTCATGGCGTGTTTGGGGTTGCGATAAGGGTTGGAGGATTATTCATATCGCGCCGGATTGGGAAAATCCCGCGTGAGGAGATCGTCTGGAATGGGAGGGAAGGGCTTCCAGACGCCTCCCATTTGTTTCATGAAAAAGGGCACGCGGGCTTCGATGCACTGATCGCGCAGGGAGCGCGCCCAGGCGGGGTTCATCGGGCGGGCATGGTGGCCGCTTTCGCCGCCGGCGATGACCCAATCCAGCCACGGCAGCAGGGGTTCAGAGAGCCAATACGAGAGGTCCAGAGGGCCAAGCTGGGGTTCGCAGGAGAGAAAACGGACAGCGGCGGGGATCTCAATCAATTCCGGGATGCGTTCCTCCGCGCGTTTTTGATTTTCCACGGAGACGCCGCACCAGATGTTATCCGGCGGGATTGGGGCCGAGGGGGGCTGGCGCAAAGGCAGACCGGCGACCCATTGGGCCAACCAACCGAAGCGCGTGTTATCCTCCGCGCCCCAATGCTCCAGCACCCAGGTCATGCGGCTTTCCCAATTCTGGGGCCGCTTGGTGAGCAGGAGCCAATCTAGGTGCGGGGTGTCGTGGATGAGCGCCAGGAGGCGGGCCAGCCACTCGATGGGCACTTCGTCATCCAGCCAGTCCGCCATGCTGGCGCAGAAGACGCGGGGCCGTGCGGGGCCGGTGGCGGCGATTTCGCCCTCGACGAGCTGGAGGGCGGCGATTTCCTTGATGACGCCGCGGTACACGGTGCCGTCTTCCATCTCCACCTGCTGGAAGCTGCCGCTGCGGGCGGCTTGCTCCCATTTGAGCGGCGCGCCCCACATGTGCTCGGAGGCGGGCACGCGCGGGCGGCCGCGCCCCCACTCGCCGAGCAACTTGGGGTTGCGTTTGCTCAGCGTTTCCGCGTAGCAGTGGGCGCAGCCTTCGGAGACCTTGGCGCACCCGCGCCAAGGGTTGAAGGTGTGATCCGTCCACTGGATTTTTGAGTTCTGGCCCATAATGATGTCGAGGGTGATTGGGGTTGATCGGAGGGGCGCAATCATGGTAACTGATAATAATGAGACCCTTCCGGAGTGCGGTTTTCGCCGTTCTGTTTGCTGCTCTGTCGGGCTGCGGGGAGAAGCCGCCGCCCATGCCGGCGAAAAACACGGATGGCACGGACAGCTCGGCTAGACTGGCCTGGATGTTGAGATGGGACGATGGCGGTTCTGACTGGCCGGAGATGGGCGTCCGCTTCCAGGACACGGTGAGCGCCGTCACCATCGCCAAGAGCGGCCAGTGGTACTTGAACTTCGGGGAGCCTTACCCGCACCAGACGCTCAGTGTGTGGGTGCCGAAGTCCTACACCCGAAAAACCAAGCAAGCATGGTTTCTGGGCCTGAAGGGCAAGACGGTGAGGGTGGAGGGCCGCGCTTCCAGCTACAAGGGCACGCCGGAAGTCGTGGTGAACAAGCTCGACCAAATTCAAATTGTGGGGGATTGAGGGGATGATTGTTTGGTTCTGGTTCAAAATCGCCTGCACCGCTTGGATCGGCACATTCATCGTCACGTTTGCGGTGAGGTCCTTCGCGGGGCCGCTGCTCGCCTTGGAGAATAGAGGCGCGCGCCGGCAAGAGAACGGGTTGGAATACGACAAGTTGGAAAGGGTGGCAGATGGCTGCACAATTTTGAGTTTCGCGGTGCCGGTTTTTTTAATTGGTGTCGGGTTGCCGGCGTTGTTTTTTGCGCTGATGTTTGCTGATGCCGCCCGGCTGTCATTGGCAGCAGTGCCGGAACGATGGGACTGGATTTGGTGGCTGATTGCGGCGGCAGCGTCTTTCGTTACGTCTTTGCCTGCCTTTGGCCTGACCAACGACAAAGAAACCCCCGGCGCATACGGACAGCATGCGGGGCCGTTGTTAAAGCGGCTGGGCGTCCTCGTGATATTGGGGTCGCCGACTGTCGTCATCGTTATGGCTTGGTTGGAGAAGAAGGCACCAGGATTCATTGCGAAGATGGCGGGGTGGCTGGCGGTTTAATTTTTATCTTGCCGAATAGTTGTGTATTGTGTAAGAATGCCCCGCATGGGCAAAAAGGCGGACGAGCATGTCAATGCATTTCTGTTGGAATGTTTGATGGCCTTGAGGGATTCCTCTTCGTGCGCTGAAGTCCGCGCCCGGTGCCTTGATCTTGGGGCGCAAATCCAGAGGGTGGGTCTTCAACGGGCGGATTGGCTGCCACAAAAACCTCGGCGGCTTTCTTCAGGTGCTTGCCCATATCGCCAGTGCCGGCGGCAGCGGTAGCGCCCTGGATCAACAGCCGGTGCAGACCTACTAGCGTCTGCCGCAACAGGGCGTTGTGCTCACAGCCTTTGACGAAATAATCGAGCGCCTGCTGCCAATCTTCGCGGCTAAGATCGACCGCGCTTTCCCACTGCGAGGGCTGGATAACGATCTTGGGACGCATGTCTTCTGGTGTTTCGTCGCGCAGCCAGCAGATGCACAAGTGGAGCGCGACCTCTGGCGACAATATTGGCAGGAGCTTCGCCAGAGCTTTGTCGGTGGGCTGTCTTTCGCCACGGCGCCAGCGGGAGATTTCGGGGTCAGTGATCCCTGAAAGATTGGCTAGGGCCAGATTGGTCAACTGTGAGTGGGACATGTGCGCGTCAAGCGCCTCAGAAAAGTAGCTCATTCTACCATTTTGACAGGATCGAAAAAAAAGACAAATTATTTCTTGCGGATACTGTCGATTCTGTTAAAACAGTAGAGTCGAATAAAAAAACAGAATTATGAACCCGCCCGCCAAACCCCTCACTGCCGCCGAAAAGAAGATCGCTGAGCAATTCCTGACGGAAGCCCGCCTGTTGCGCACAGGGACACCAGACCCCGATACCAGCATCGCGGCGGCGAACTGGGAGAAGTGGTTCCTGTCCCTCCTCGGTCAGCCGTCCGCCGCCCTGCCAGCCTGAACCCCGCTCTCCTCGACTCACCCCCCCACCCACAAACGCCATGAACCTGCCAATCAAACCCGACCTGCTGCAAGAAAACGCGTCCTACGTCGGATGGGAGGTCTTCTGCACCTGCCGGCATTTCCACTATTATTGCCATTTGGCCGTCAAATATGCCGGCAAGAAGGTCGAAGAAGCCCGGATGTGGGCCGGCAAGGCCCGGCAAGTCTGGGCGCAGGTCGTCGCTCTCGTTAACGCCGGCGGCCCCGCCGAAGGTCAAGGCGCCTGCGCTGCTTACCGGCTTCTGAACGAGATCAAGGAAGAGGCTGCCGCGCTCCATTGCCTGCCGGTGCCAGCCGGGGGGCGGTTGCAAACCGCCGCTCCTTGAACCTGGACCCTTTAGTGAAAAGCCCTGAAACCTGAAACTGCCTGTCATGACTCCCCCTCCTGAAACCCTGCTCTCCGCCGCTTTCCGCGTGTTCAACGTGCTGTGGCCGGTGCTGGGCCTCGTTGTCTTGGTGGTGCTGGGCTTTGTGGTGATCGTGATGCTGGACGCGCTGTGGAATGCCTGCATGGGGGAGCCGGGCGAGGGGGAGCATTGGCGCTGGGAGGATGAGACGAGAGATTTTCCGCCCGCGGGGGCGGAGGGCAATGAGGCGGGGGTTTCTGTGAGTTCCCCTGGTCATGTTGTGGAACGCCCGTCCGGGAACCTCATAGAAGCCGGACAACCCCCCGCCTCGGCGAGGCGGGGTACTCTTTGATGCTTATGGAACCGATGGACCCTTTCACTGAACCTGATCCGCCGCCGGCCAGCCCGCTGGAGGCGTTCCGGGTGCCGCCGTGCCCGGTCACGGTGGGTCTGCCGCCGGCGGCGGGGACCAAGCTGATCCAGCTCTACGGCGGGCCGTGGGACGGGGCGGTGGTGACGCGCCCGGCGTCTCTCGTCCATTTGGACACGGACGGCCATACCTACCATTTCCACGCTGAGACGAGCGCGCGGCGCGGGCGGGAGACTTGGGTTTCCTGCTATGTGCGCTCGCCTCAATTCTGACCTCATCTGATTCCATGCCAAATTCATCTCCAGCCGCCCAGCCCAACAACATCGTGCTCCAGGACGAACAATCGACCGCGCTGCAAGCAGTGTGGCTGGAAGCCGTGTGCGCGCAGGGCGCGGACGGGGTGGTGGCGATGGATGCCTGCACGAAGATGCTGGCGATGCTGCTGGTGGAGAGCGGCGGCACGTCCGTGCAGCGGCGGGAGGCGGCGCTGGCGCACGCGCGGCTGGCCACTGCCTTGGCGCACGATCTATTGACCCCGGCCAACAAGCCGGCAGCAGCGCCCTCCACCAGGCGCACCCCTCCGCAACCCTGGCTGAACTGAACCCCTTTCCCCCCGCGTCCTCGACACCGTGTCTGTTGCGTCCTCCATTCTTCCCGCTCCTGTCTCCCCGCCGCCGCCGGCGTTGTGGTCCGGCAACCCGATGCGCACCGCCGATCTGTGCGCGCTGACCGGCACGAGCCGCGCCACGATCTGGCGAGACGCGCGGGCCGGACTGCTGCCGCGCCCGCCGCGCCGCCAGGGGGTGCGGGACGTGGTGTACCCGGCGCATGCAGTAAAACGCTATTTGAGCCTGAAATTCCCTCACCTGCTGCCGCCGGCATGATCTGAATAATCCTCCAACCCCGCCTTCATTCCTCGACCATGAAAGCTCTTTTTCCCCTATTTATAGTCATGACCGCCTGCGGGCGGCGCTTCCTGGAGCCGGCGTTGGATGCGCCACGCGCGGCGGCGCCCTTTGAACGGGACGGGCTGGCCGTTGATGCGGTGGAGCCGCTCCTGCCCGCCAGGGAAGCGCCCCGCGCCCTGCGCCCGCGGGCGTGGGCGGCGCTGCGCACGGTGGTGTGCGGGGAGGGTATTATCCGGGGGTATGAGGCGGAGCTGCGGCTCAACGCGGACGCCATGGCGGCGTGCTGCGTGCCGGTGAGCACCGCTGGGGTGGAGTTTCCGGTGGTGCTGGAGTTGGAGGCGGACGGCGTGCTGCGCCTTGTCCCCACGCTGATGGCGGACTTGGTGCTTGCCGTCCGCAAGGGTGGCGGCGCGGCGGTGCGGGTGCCGTGGTTCCGCAGTCGCGATGCCTGGCTGCGCTGTCCGCCGGGCGGCGGCCAAGTGGCATATCCACTGACCATCCTGGAGATCGGCAGGCGCGGGGTGCGCCTGCGGACCGCCTTGAAAGGAGAAGCCGCGGGATGAAGACGCCCACGAAACCACCCCTCCGGCGCGTGCCTCCAGTCGTGCCGAGCGAGCACGCCGAGCAAGCGCAGCTTGTCACCTGGGCGTCGTTGCTGGCGCGGGCGGTGCCGGAGCTGGGGCTGCTGTTTGCCATTCCCAACGGGGGGGCGCGGCACCGGGCGGTGGCGGGAAAGCTGCGGGCGGAGGGCGTCAAGAGCGGGGTGCCGGACCTCTGCCTGCCGGTGGCGCGCCAGGGCGCGCACGCGCTTTACCTGGAAATGAAACGCCGGCACGGCGGACGCCTCAGCGTGGAGCAACGCTGGTGGGCGGAACAACTGGCAGCCCAGGGCTGCCGTGTGCTGCGCTGCGACGGGGCAGCGGAGGCCTCAGTGGCGCTGCTGGAGTATCTGGGTTTGGAAGGGAGGTTCAGGGGGCTGTGATGATCCCGACTGCACCCACAATGACTACAAACTTCGCCGCGCCCGATACTGAGCGGCCGCTGTTAGCGACCCGTAACGGCATCAATCTCGTCATCGGCCTGCTTATGGCCAGCGGAAGCATGTGCCCTGACTGCGGCTATGGCACCCGTAAAACCTCCAAGAACTGGGCAAAATGCAAGAAGTGCGGGATGCGAGTCCCGCTCTCCGCTGAAACGAAAGACTCTCAAACCACTCCATGCCATGCGAGAAATAACACAACATCGGGTGAACCCAGCCAACGATAAACTCCGAATCCGCGTGCTAAAAGACTGGCATCTCGCCTGCCCGGAATGCTGGTCGCTGATCCCGCCGCCGTCCGTCGCTGTTATGACGCTATCCGTGAGAGGCGTAACGCCGAGCGCAGCAACCGGCGGGATGACGCCTGAAAACTCTCAACAACCAAAAAATATGAACGAAGAAACCCAACTATCGCAAAATGACAAGCTCCCGCCGGTTGATGCTGCCGCGTCTGGTTCAGGGCTGTGGAGCATCCACATCAGCGGTCCGGATGAATATCACGCCAAGGCCAGCAAGGCTGCCGCTGAGAAGGCCGCTTCAGAGTTCAACGCGTGGTTCGACCGCCAGCCGAAAACCGAAAACACGCCACACATGGTCGCCGCTGTGCAGCCGTGGCCCTTCGATGCTGCATCACACGCCGATGCCCTGAACGCCTCTGTGGAGGCACGCCAAAAATAGATCATGAATACACCAAACAACTCCGAGGCGTTGCCTCCCACTTCTGGTTCTGCCTCTTTGGGGCGGCTCTCTGGGCTGTCCGAAAATGAAGAAGCCGCAGTGGAAATCTACTCAAACCAAGTGATCCACGAAGCAGTCTGGGCACTCAATCTTGTGCGCCAGGGTGATCATGATGATGCCAAGAAATCTTGGGCTGACATGCGGGAGTGGATCACTGAGATGGAGAAAATCTGCAAATAAATCAAAAAATGAAACACATCGAAGAACTCGTAGATACGTTGGAAATGGTCTCTCAAATGCTCGCTGACCACGAGGACGCGGAACCAAATGACGGACGGCTGGAAATGGAAGCGGCTGGAATGATCAATCGACTCAAGACAGCGCTGGCGGATGCCAACGCTATATGCCGATCCTCGAAACAGATAGCGAGCCGCCTCGGGGAGGAAACCAACTGGGACGCCTTCAACGCGATGCTCGATGCCTCGCTGGAGCGCCAACACGCGGTGATGTATCCGTCTGGGCAGAACGATAAATCTGAGGCGACCCGAGGGTAAGCCTCGAAACCTAACTGACTTATGAGTAAAAATTCAACATTCGACAAAACTGGTGAGGGGTCGCCTCCAGAGGCTGGTTCTGTAACCCGTGTCCGCTATCTTGTGGACGTGCAATCTCTTAGCGGGATCTGGCAGAATGTGGAGATCAGAGCCACTGAAGAAGCGGCCAGAGAGAAAGAAGCGGAATGGAAGGAATGGCTCACCGCGAATACGAAGACATGGAAAGACATCCGAATCATCAAGGAGTCCACCGTGCAGGAGGTTTTACAGAACGTCCAAGATGTGGCGACGGCGAAGGGTGGACGCCGCAGCAAGGACACGGGCCAATGAGCCGTTGCCACCAGCGCCTTGTTCGAGCCGCTTGCCCCGAGCCTCCGAAAAATAATTCCCGACGTGCAAAATAATTGTTGACGTATGAAATAGAGGGGCGATAATGACCCATGCTCAAGAAGAGCACGACACAAACTCAACTCATCAAAATCATGCAAACAATCCAACTGACAGACCGCGAAGCTAGAATCTCAAAAATCGAATCGTCAAACGGCACGACAACAGTGTCCCTTGAATGGGGTGGGCCGGATGATCGCCACATCTCAGACTTTCAACTCGGGAAGCTTGGAAAAGCGTGCTCTGGGCTGGGCATCGCATACGGCGGCAATGATCGCAGCGGATGGGCAGTCCTGGATGGTGATTGCCTGCTCGACGAAGGCGACACAATCCCTGTCGTGCCTCCATATGAAGCCTAAACCTCAACTCACAAAAGCCGGAGAGCCCCGCAAACGGGCTCCCGGCGCTGGCCGTCCGGCGCTGGGCAAAGTCAAGCTCACCGTTCACATTCTCCCAGCGACGAGGAATGCTCTGGGCGATAAGCCCGGTGAAGTCCTGGACGCGCACTTCAGCGGCTCGAACGCCGAGCGGAGCCACGGCGGAAAGGAGCCTGAATCATGACTGAGACGTTACCCGCCGTTGGCTCCCGCGCCTTGTTGGCCGTTTCCGTGCTCTTTGCGCGGGCGGACTCAATATATAAATCGCTGCCCGGCGTGGACGTGTGGGACATCGAGCGCGACGCGCTCCGCTGGCCGGGCGGAACGCCGGTGGTGGCACATCCTCCTTGCCGCTCGTGGGGGCGTCTGCGATGGGCCGCGAAGCCGAGACCGGGCGAAAGGGAACTCGCAATCCGCGCCGTCGAAATGGTGCGCGTCTGGGGCGGCGTGATCGAGCATCCGGCGCATAGCCAACTCTGGAAGGCTGTCCCGCTGCCGAAGCCGGGGCGGGAAACTGACCGCTGGGGTGGATTCAGCTTGGCGGTAGAGCAAAAATGGTGGGGGCACTCGTGCGACAAAGCCACTTGGCTCTATGTCTGCGGTATCACCCGCGCCCACGTCCCGCAATTCCCCATTACTTTCCGCGAATCCGAAAAGGTCGTCACCTCCAGTCTCTACCGGCGCGGCGATCCTCGATGGAAGCCGCACTGCACGAAAGACGAGCGTGAGAGGACGCCGCCAGCCTTCGCCGAGTGGCTGGTTGAGCTGGCGCGTCTTTGTTCGGCCAACGACCAAACGCAGCAACCCCATAGGGCATGATCACGATGGACACACCACTACCAGCACGCGCCGCCGAAGCCACAGACTCTCAACCTGCGACAAGCCGCCCTATGGGGTTGGCTGCCGTGACTGGTTCTGTAACCCGTGTCCGCTACATGGTGGACGTGCAATCTCTCAGCGGCATTTGGCAGAATGTGGAGATCAGAGCCACCGAAGAAGCGGCGAGAGAGAAGGAGGCCGAATGGAAAGAATGGCTCACCGAAAACCGCAAAACCTGGAAAGACATCCGCATCGTCAAGGAATCGACGGTGCAGGAGGTTTTACAGAACGCCTCTGTGATGGCACGGCCTGATGGCGGCCCGAATACCTAACCGACGTTCCAGCCGTTGCCATCCACGGCTGGTTCTCCCTCTTCATTATGGACCAAAACGCACAAATTCACGCATTCGCCGCCGACCTCTCACGGGTCATCGAGCGCCACCGATCCGAGTTCGATCTATCCGTCGCTGCCGCTATCGGCACGCTGGAAGTCGCAAAACTGGAAATCTTCCGCCATGAGGCAATAGTGCGCCACGGCGACAACTGGCAACCTCTTGCCAACTCGCCCCACGACGGAACGGTGTTCATGGCCTACGTGCCGCACGATGATCCGACCGTTGGAGGCTTCCAATTCTGCGCGGTGTGGAATCTCGCGGATCGGCTGCTCTGCATGATGAGCGGCGATGACTTCACCGACAAGGCCACGCTCTGGAGGGCGGCCCATCCTCTTCCGGAGAACGTCCAAGATGTGGCGACGGCGAAGGGTGGACGCCGCAGCAAGGACACGGGCCAATGAGCCGTTGCCACCAGCGCCTTGTTCGAGCCGCTTGCCCCGAGCCTCCGAAAAATAATTCCCGACGTGCAAAATAATTGTTGACGTATGAAATAGAGGGGCGATAATGACCCATGCTCAAGAAGAGCACGACACAAACTCAACTCATCAAAATCATGCAAACAATCCAACTGACAGACCGCGAAGCTAGAATCTCAAAAATCGAATCGTCAAACGGCACGACAACAGTGTCCCTTGAATGGGGTGGGCCGGATGATCGCCACATCTCAGACTTTCAACTCGGGAAGCTTGGAAAAGCGTGCTCTGGGCTGGGCATCGCATACGGCGGCAATGATCGCAGCGGATGGGCAGTCCTGGATGGTGATTGCCTGCTCGACGAAGGCGACACAATCCCTGTCGTGCCTCCATATGAAGCCTAAACCTCAACTCACAAAAGCCGGAGAGCCCCGCAAACGGGCTCCCGGCGCTGGCCGTCCGGCGCTGGGCAAAGTCAAGCTCACCGTTCACATTCTCCCAGCGACGAGGAATGCTCTGGGCGATAAGCCCGGTGAAGTCCTGGACGCGCACTTCAGCGGCTCGAACAGAGATTATCCACACCAAAAATCCACATAGTCGTGACGAAAGAAGAAACAGAACGGCGGGTTCGGGAGGTGTGCCGAGTGCGGCGGCTTTCCCGGCACACGGAGGATTCTTATTTGGGCTGGATCAAGCGGTTCATGGTCCATGTGCTGTCTTGCAGGACTGCGGGGCGTGAGGAGCGGGTGAGGTTGTTTTTGGAGGGTCTGGCGCCGCGGTCCAGCGCTTCCACCCAGAATCAGGCGCTCAATGCTGTCGTGTTCCTTTACCGGGATGTTTTGCGGGAGCCGTTGGGCGATCTCGGCAAGTGGGCGCGGGCGAAGCGGCCGCGCAAGCTGCCGACTTGGCTGGCTCCCGATGAGGTGACGCGGCTGCTGGAGGCGATGCCGAACCGGACGACGCGGTTGATGGCGGAGCTGGCTTATGGGTCGGGCTTGCGCATCGCGGAGATGCTGGCTTTGCGCGTGAAGGACATCGATCTGGCGGGGGGCTTGGTCAGCGTGCGCGGGGGAAAGGGGGACAAGGATCGGGTGACTTGTTTGCCGAGGTCGCTGGAAACGCGCCTGCGGGCGCATCTGGAGCGGTGCCGGGCGCTGTGGGAGCAGGATCGGACGCGGGGCACGGCGGGCATCTATCTGCCGGACGGGCTGGAGAGGAAGTTTCCCAACGGTGGCCGGGAGTGGCCTTGGTTTTGGCTGTGGCCGTCGGCGGGGGAGAGCCGGGATCCGCGATCGGGCATCGTGCGGCGGCATCACCTGCATGAGCATACGCTGGGCAAGGCGCTCAGGGCGGCGGCTGCCCGGGCCGGTCTGAGCAAGCGGGTGACGGCGCACACGCTGCGGCATTCGTTCGCCACCAATCTGTTGGCGGGCGGGGCGAGCATCACCCAGGTGCAGGAGTTGCTCGGGCATTCGAGCGTGGAGACGACTCAGATTTACCTGCACTGCAT
>CAZKMS010000014.1:5206-56354 GCA_964553805.1 uncultured Verrucomicrobiaceae bacterium | reverse complement strand
GGCCAGAGATCTGAAACCAGGTAGTCGAGTGACGATTTCATCGAGTCATTCTGTCCATTTTTTGCAGCCTAACCCCATTTCTCCGGGTCCCGCTGCTTTGAGCGGGTGGCGGCCTACTGCACACTACTCCGCATTCGTGTCGTAGTTACCGTCCAGGGTGCGGAGCTGGCGAAGTTGCACGAGCCACACTCGATGCGGTGGGTTCCATCCGGTGCGGAGCTGCGGCGTTACGGAAAGCCGCACACTCCCTTGCGGCAGGGGCGGGAGCGGGCGGAGCACTTCGGTGGCGGGCAATGGGCGGAGCCGCGAGCTTTGCGAAGCGCTGGAGTTGGTTCCCACGACGTTGCAGGCCGATCACTTGCGGTTCTTCACCAGCAACCACAGCAGGCCAATCGCTGCCACGATCAACACAACGATGATGCTCCACGGCGTTGATACAGGTTCCTCGATTGGTGATGAAACTGCGGGCTTTGCTTCGGGTGCCTCCGTCGTGGGTAGCTGCGGATTGATGAGGTGGCCGCTGGCATCACGCACTTGGCCGAGCCGACGATCAAGCTCCTCCTGTTGCGTCTTGAGATGAGCGTATGCGTCCTTGCGGTCGTAGGTCTTGCCGGTGGGAGAGTCGAGCGACACACGCTCTAAGCCGGGTGGCGGCTTGGGATTGTTTGCTGCCCCCCAAGATTCATCACGCTTGTCGTCTGGCAGAGCATTCCAACCCACCTCAATCCGCATATACCATGGATACAGCGGATTCATGCTAAACCCCATCTCGAAGAACACATCTGGATAGTAGTCATTGTTGGCGTTCGTGAAGTTTGGAGCATCTCTGCCCTTGCCCACTATGTCAGTTTTCCATTGCTCTAGGCGGTCTGTTGGAATGCGAAAAGCATGATGAACCTTCTGGGCTACTTGATACGCCTCGTCTGTGGGAAGTATCGGCCCATGTATTTGAAGACTTTGCAGCAGCCCACTTGGATTTGTTGTCAATGAAGCATGTTTGGCTTTCGCATGAACCTCTTGTCCTCCTGGTAGCCTTAGAACCAGGTCTGATTCATCAAGAGTGTAAAAGTTGGGGTCGCCTTCAAATCCACGAAGCTTGACGCCGGATGCCTTAACCTGTTCCAAGGTATGTTGTTTTTGAAAGTCCAAGACGACTTGCGCAGGTATAGAGGAGCAAACCGTAAGACCCAGCGACAGAAGCAGGATCGAGCAAACGCCATCTCGAAAATGTGGAACTGGATTCATCGCAAAGGCGCCAAGCTGTAGCGCGAGAAGAAAGCAAAGTTGGTCGCGTTATTGCGCAGAGGACTATTAGCGAGGCTCTGGCGCTGATATTTGTCTTTGCTGGTCCACAGCAGCCACATCCCTTGTTGTGGATGTGTGATCCATCCCCAGCGGTCAGCGAACACTGCAATATTGCCATTTGGAATCACCGATTGGAAGGATGGCCCTCCAACAATCGGGTTCCTGGTTAACCACGAAAACGCATCAGCAATCCAGCCATCCCATAAGCTAAGCAGGTCGGTGTATGTGTCTGCGAGAATGATTTCTTGCTCTCGCCTCAGCAACACTTGATTCGCATTGGCAATCTCGGCTGGGCCTGCTTCGTCGATGGCCTTCCAAGCGTTGTAGTTTGAGGTGTCGATTGTGCCCAGCTTCTTGAGGTGTTCCATCGACTTAATCCCGCCAGTTCGATATGCTACGAACTGATAAGCCAAGTCGTTGTAAATCTTGATGTTCGCATCAATCAGCAAGTCTTGAATGCCCTTCAAGATTCCATCGTTGATGACACCGAACGAGGCTATTGCCAATCCATCCCGGCCATTTTGAGCATCACTCATGCCGCCATAAACCGGTGCTCCAGCCAACTTTGCCAAGCCAGCCCAGAGAAACTTGTCACGTCCGCCGGTTGCGGTCTGGCCATCGCCTTTGTCGTGCAGCTTGGCGTAATACTCGTAAACCGAATAGATATAGGGACGGTTCGGCAGGAAGTCGTTGGCAACGACATACTGATTCATGTCGATGCCAGTGTTGTTGAATCCATTCTTGCCCGCACCACTGCTGCTGGTGAAGCTGTCGAGGTAGATTTCATCTCGAACCACCGCCAGCCATTGGGCTTTTGTCCATTCGGTGCGGACTTCAAAGGTCTGCTCGTGCTTGATGTCCGTGCTGCCCTTCTGAATGCGATACTCAAGCGTGATCTTGCCAGGGGTTACGCCCTCGATCCAGAACGTGGCACCTGAAGGAACGGTTTTGTTGGTGCCATACACTTTCCCAACAAGATTTCGAGGAGCCGGATTGTTGGCGAGAAGATCATCAATGAACGGATCATCAGGCTGGATCATGAGTTCCTGATTGGTCCCCCATGTAGCGAAAAACCTCACTTGTCCTGGCTCTCGTTTGCCGGTGTCGGGATCGGTTTTGTTCTTCTTGGTGATCGTCACGGCTGCTCCGTCAAAAAAATCGTCCGGCATGACGCCTGGACTAAGACCAAACCATCCTTGGTGAAGATCATCGGTTACGACATCACCCGCACTCACTCTGCCATCAACGCTATCGCGTTTAGCGATGAGAGTGTGATTGCGGTTGTCGGCAATGGCTCCGGTTTCCTGTGCCGCTATGCCACCTGTGTCGCCTTCATCGAAGTCGCCATTTGAAACGAGCTTTTCAGGCGCTAACTCCATCGGCAGGAGGCTGTAGCTGCTCCAACTGGAGCCCGCGCCGGCAGCAGGGAAGCTCGTGGGCGTGGCGATGAGTTCCAGGGTGTTGCTTTCGGTGCCGCCCGGCGGGATGACCAGCTCGAACACGCCCTCCCCGGTCGTTTCAACCGTCCAATAGTCCGTGCTCACCCTGAGAGCGATGTAGATCTTCCTGAAGCCTGCCGGCAAAGGGGCCGGGCTGCGCAGGCGTATTCTCCGCCACTGGCAGTGCCAACGCCGTTCAAATCCCTGTGCGGGCTCCTCGAAGTAAAGATAGTAATGGTGTTGTGAAATCGAGGTGATGTCGGTATGCATTGGATCCTGGCCATGAGTGTCCCAATAGTCCTCAAACTCAGGCCAGTCGTCTGGAACAGGGTACGGCTTGTTGTCCGGTGGATTGACCGCGCCCATGGCATCGTCGTCCTCTTCAGGAATGCTCCAGTTATGATACCAGCCCTCTCCGGGATCAAAATACACATTGCTGTAATATTCGAGGAAGGATTCCTCCAGTTTGATGCCGGCAATCATCGCCGGGGTGTTGCGTGGAGGTTCATCACCACCGCCACCGCCACCGCCGCCATCTCCTCCGATGCTCATGGGGATGTAAAGCGGCTCAAGCGGCTGGCCGTTGAGCATCGCCGTGGCGGTGAGAGTGCGCGCGCCGTTGTTGCCCTCTGCGGGCGCCTGCCACCAGACGGCGGCTTCGCCGGTGCTGCTGGTGGTGACGGTGAGCTGCGTTTGCCAGGGGCCCTGCGCGCTCAAGGCCAGGCCGCCCTGGGTGTCGCTGCCGCCGCTGAGGTGGAAGGTGACGGAATGGTTCGCCAGCGGGCTGGCGTAACCCTGAGCGGCGCGGATGACGACGGGCGCGGCGCTGACTTCGTCGTGAGCCACGGCTTGACCGGCACCGGAGACGATGACCAGCCAGGGGGTGTGGCCGGTGTAAAAGGCCACCTGCTGAAGATCGGGCGTGCCGTCCTCATCACCATCCTGCAGCCAGGCGAGACCGAAGGCGAAGTCCGATGGATTGACTGAAGCGTTTTGCAAATCCGCGGGGTGCAGGTGGCGGTCCCCCTCCAGGCCGGCAAAGAGGTGCTTGGCTTGGCCGGTGTTGACGATTTGGTCGGCGGTGGCGGCGGATTGCATGTCCAGGGCGGGGCGGGCGATGGATGCCCAGCCCGGCGCCCATTGTAGCCGGATCGCATCCAGCCTGCCATAAAAGAGTGCGCCGAGGGTGGCGAGTTGGCCGGCGCTGACCACGGCGTAGTTATCCGTGTTTGGGCCGGGGCTGTCCCAGGAGGCGATGAGGGCGGCCAGCTCCGGGCCGGCGCCACCGGGAAGTCTGGCCTGCATTTCCTCGAAGGCGGCGCGGGCGAGGTTTTTCAATTGGCCCTGGTTGATGGCCATGTAGTCGTCCGGCGCGGCGTTCGGCTCGAACACACCGCGCGTGGTCCACCAGGAGGGGGTGGTCTGCGCCAGGGCGGCCAGGGTGATGAGGGCGCCGGCGCCGAAGATGGCAGATCGTAGATGGGAGATGGGCGTCATCGGTGGGCGGTTGGCAGTGGGCAGTGGGCGGTGGGCAGCGGCTGAAGCCTGGACACCAGCGCTCAGGGCTGGCCGCCGGTGGTGTATTGTCCCATGCTGAGATCGCCGCCGGGGCGCACGCGCAGGGTGCCGGGCAGGCTGCTGGCGCCGCCAGCCTCCGGGTTGAGCAAAATACCTGGCTGCGGCGTTTCCTGTGTGGCTGCCGTGGGACTGTGTATCCGCAGTTGATGCTCGGTGTCCAGGCGCATCACCGGCTGCAAGGGCGCGCCGGGTGTGGTCCCTGATTTCCACCAGCGCCATTGCGCCAAAGGCCGGCTCAGCGCATTGTGCAGGGTGGCCGCATTCGAATCGTCGCTGAACTGAAACAGCACGCCCGCCAGGCTGGCATCTCCGTTCAAGAGGCCAAAGGAGAAGTGGTTGCCCAGGAGGTCGAGATCAGCGGCGATGGTGTGCAGGCGGTAGTCGTCCTGATGAGCCACCATGTCCTGGGCTCCGCTTTCGTCGCCCCGGAACGCCAGGGTGCCGTCGCGCAGGCGCACACTGCCGCGCTGGGCGCTCAGGGTTCCCTGGGTGGTCGTTTGGATGGGCGGCGCTCCGGGGTCGTTCGGATTCTGCACCCATTCCTGGAGGGTGACGAGCCGGTTGCCGCCCGCCTCCGGGTCCGGCGGGGCAATGGTGATCACTTGGCCCAGGTCATAACCGTGATAGAGGGCGTTGCCGCCTTCCATGCCCGCGAACCACCACGCCTCCCCCCGCACGATGAAGGAAGGCGGCAGCCCGGATCCGGAGGGAGCCTGCTCACGCCAGAATATGTGATTCGCGCCTGGCAGGACGGCATTGAACGGCTTGGGAAAGCCGGATTGGGGATCGGGGCTGTAGGGGCTGTTTTTGTGGAAGAGATGCGTGGCCGGATCATACCAACCCGTGGTAGAGCCCAGCGGCGTCCCCCCGGAGGCCAGATAACGGGTGTGAGTGACCACCGCCAACCCTTGGCCGTCCAATTCCAGCCTGATTTTGACCAATTCAGTGCAGTGACCCGGGCTGGGGACGGAGATGACGCCGTAATAGGCGGCATCGTGTCCAGAAGCAGTATCCTCGGCCGCCGTACCCAAATAGGTAAACACGGCATTCTGCCAGCGGATGGCATGAGGCAGATTCAGCGGCTCTGGCGGGCCGGCGACCGGAGCGTGCAGCAACACGGCACTCTCCGCGGTGACGGCAGGCACCACCCAGGCATCCGCATCATCCTGGATCAAAAAGACTCCCGCCTCAGCGGGAAGCGGCCCCGCAAATGCCCCGGATGAATCCTCACCGGCGATCCATACTCCGGTCGGGCCGGTTTCCGCAAGGGTGAAGCTCCCGCTGGAGCCTTCCGCCGCATCCTCATAGGCATGCGCATCCGACTCGTCGCGCACGTAAATTCGGCCCCGAACCCAGAGCGCGGGCGGACCCAGCGCAGGGGGCGGCGCGGAGCCGATGCTCATTCCGCTGACCGCAAACACGCCCGCGGACAGAGTCCCCGCAAAAAAGCTGGTCTCGAGATTGCCATTCACACTGGCCGTTCCCGCCGTGGTTCCCAACAGACGCACCATCCCGAGGGAGGGATTGGCATAGACATCGATACGGCTGCCGCCACTCGCGCAGCCGCCGGCGAAAGCGTATTCACTGCCGTTCACCCACAAGGACGGACTGTTCGGGAGAAAAAACGGGGAGTTCGACGTGTTCGCCGGAGAAGGGACCACCGAGTTGGGGGCGGAGATGGAAAACGCTCCCGCTTGATTCAACGAGCCAATCGTAGTCCCCTGCCATTTCACCACCGCGGACGCCCACTCCTGCGCGAAATACCGCAAAGCCGCCGACAAGGTGAGCGATTGCCCCCCGCCGGCAGAGGCATAGGTATCCGTGACCGTGCCGTTCGTCTGCAAAGCGCCGCCCTGCCACGCCAGCAGCGCGCCGTTTGCCCACAACTGCGCGGCGGAAAAGCTCGGCGCGGTGCGTGGCGCCCAGCTCCACGCAGCCGACTCCAAATTGGAGGGATCAACGGAACCGGAGGCCGTGGCGCTGAAACTCCCGATGTAGGGGTCTGATCCCGTCAGCGTCGTTGATGTCGAGCTTCCACTCGATGCCACCGTCAACACCAAGGAGCTTGATTCGGCGCTGGAATAGTAGTTGTCCGATTCGCTCGCGCTGACTCCCAGGCTGTCCGAGTACCACCACGATTCGGCCTGATCATGAGAAAACGTCATTCCCCAAAGCGTGATTTCCTCCCCCTCTCCCGGACCGGAATAGGAGCCGCCCGCCTCCCAACCGGATTGTCCGGCGGAATTGGTCCAGTCCGTGTACCAGTCATATTCGTTCCAAGTGGTCTCGGAGTACCTCCAGGCCACTTGGCCGGCGTCCAAGTTCACCGTGTATTGCGTGACAATCGAATAGCTGTACCCATCCGATTCCTCCTCGTAATTGTGGTGATAGCTGCCGTTGTTCCAATGCCCGTCCAGATACTCAAAGCCGCCCGAAACGGTGGCGAGGTTGGGGTTGCCAATCTTGGAAGCGACGGTCAAGCCATCCGAATAATAATCCGTGCGGTAAGTGCCGTCATCTTCCGCGAACTCCCAATAGAAGTAATTGCCATTGATCTCCAAAGGATCACCGAACAGCGGAGTCTCATTGTCATTGGCTCGAAGGGCGGGTGCGGCAAGCAAGGCGAGAAGCATCAAGGCTGGGCCGAATCCGCGCCATCGCCGCGTCCGTTTTGACTGCGAACCGGGAAAATTCGGTGAAGAAATCAGCAGCGAGGCGCCGGGCGACCCGTCGGTCAAAGGGGGGCGCATCCTCATGGCTGGATGCCCTTTTCGCAAGGGAATAATGGATTACCCTCAGGAATCGGCGGAAACGTCAACGCAAAAATCCGAAATTTTTCATTGGCGATTTCAAGGGCGGGCAGGATTGCGCGCTGCGCCTCAATCCCGCAGCGCCACCGCCGGGTCCACGCGCGCCGCCATGCGCGCTGGAAGGAAGGCCGCGAGCACGCACAGGAGCAGGGCCATGCCGCCGACGGAAATCAGGTCGGTGGCGACAATGTGCGAGGGGATGCTCGACAGGAAATAAATGTCCTGCGGGAAAAAGTCCCGGCCGGTGACCGCGGCGATCCACTCGCGCATGTCGTTGCGCCAGGTCAGCAGGAGGGCGCCGAGGCCAATGCCGAGGCCAATGCCGAGCAGCGACACCACCAGCGCCTGGGCCAGGAAGATGCCGATGACCTGCCTGTGGCGCGCACCGAGGGCTGTGAGGATGCCGATCTCCCGGCGCTTCTGCACCGTCACGGTGATGGTGGTGTTCATCACGCAGCTCGCCGCCACGAAGACGATGAAGAGCAGCAGGAAGTAGAGCAGGGACTGCTGGTTTTCGACGTTCTGCAGCATGAAGGAGGCGTTGTCCAGCCAGGTGCCGGTGAACCAGTCGGGCGGCAGATCAGGCGACTGCAGCAACCCGTGCTCCACGGCGGGCGCGGTTTCCGGATCGGCGAGTTCGAGATGGATGCCCGTCACGCGATCCCCCAAGCCGAACAGCTCGCGGGCGAGATGCAAGGGCAGGTAGCCGCGCTCGCCGGCGGTGTCGCCGCGCAGAATGCCGGCCACGCGCAAGTCCTGCCCGATGATGTAGGCTTCCTCTGCGGCGGCGGCGCGCGCGTTCTCGTCGCTTTCCTCCTCCATCGCCTGCAGGGTGTTGACCATGTGCTCGATGTTGGCCGCGGAGTTGACGGTGATGACGTCTCCCACCTTCACGCCGAGTTTGCGGGCGATCGCATCCGGCAAAACGATGCCGTCGTCCTCCAGGTCGAAAGTCCCTTCCTTCAGGTGCCGGCTGAGCCGCCCGGCAAGGCCGCCCGGCTTCTCCAGTTGCAGGCCCATGGCTGCCATCGGCTGGAGATCGCCGCCGGCGTCGAGCACGACCACGTCCGCCGCCACCGGCTCCGCCATTTGCACTCCCGGCGCTTTTTCCGCCAGCGCCAGCACGTCCCGCCAGTTGGAGCCCTCGCCGCCCTCGACTGGCGGCTCCTGGCTCAGCAGCACATGCGGCTCAAATCCCATCAGCATGCGGCGGTATTCCACCATCCAGCCCTTGAAGATCGCCATCACAATCACCATCACCGCCACGCCCAGCATCACGCCGCAGATGGAGATCAGGGTGATCACGGAGACAAACGACCGCTTCGGGCGCAGGTAGCGCAGGCCGAGGAAGAGCGGGGCGTTTTTCAGCATGAGGTGGGGGCAGGGGAAGCCCTGCGCTCTTTGCCACAGCGAGCCCGCCCAGGCAAGGCCGGGATGTCAACCGCAGGCCTGCACCCGGCGCCGGCGATGCAGCAAGCTGAACGCAGTCAGCCCCAGCAGCAGCACGCTGCCCGGCTCCGGCACCGGCAGCATGAAGTTGTTGTACACGTTGTCGGCCACATTCGCGCCGAGCACCGCGCCGTCGAGGTTGTCGCTCATCCAGTGAATGCCGCCGTAAATCCGGCTCATGCCGGCTTCGAGCGCTGCTTCGCTGAAGCTGCCAAAGGCGCGCGTGTAGCCGTCCGGCAGGAATGGCGATTCGGTGTCGGTGATGAAGGCGATGTCATCAGTGCCAAAGAAATTTTGCAGGATCGTCGCTCCGGTCATGCTGAAGGCGCTGTGGCCGCTGGTGTAGGCGCCGAACGACGGCGTCGGAATCAGAGGCGTCCACGAGGTGTCCTCCATCGTCAGCGGGTTGTCGTCCAGGCTCGCGGTGTTGATGGCGTACATCGGGCGCCAACTGTCGTAGTACACCTTGGCCTCCCAGGAGGCGATGCCGGTGTCCGCTTGGGCGAGTCCCAGCAGGCCAAACAGGCGCGCGTTTTGCTCCAGCGAGAGTCCCTGCTCCACCGACACCGTGGCGGCGATGCGCGACCAGTGGCCGGGCGGCGAGGCGGTGCCGGGGCCGTCCACCCAGAAGTAGGCGATGTTGGTTTGATCGTCCGTGCGGCTGGTGCTGTGGGTGCCGCCGAATTCCTTGACTTGGTTGAAGTCCGCCACGTAGGCCGGGCTGTTGACCCAGGCGTTGTAGTTGCCGGGCTGGAAGCCGTTCGGTCCGCCGGGCCGGAACTGGCTGGAGCTGGTCATCGTGAAGGCTGGCATTTCCGCCCACTGCGGCTTCAAAAACGAGCCCGAACCGGAGCCCCAGGCGCCAAAGCTGGTACCGGCCTGCCAGCGGCCGAGCGTGCCCAGCGGCTGCGGCTCATAGGTGGACACTGCGTTCCAGCCATCGTCCGCGCGGAAGCTGATCATCGCCTGCGCCGCCGCCAGCCCCACCTCGATGCCGCGGGTCTTCGCCTCGCTGTCGGTGATCGCTGCCATTTGCGTGTCGTAAAGGTTCGAGAAATTTGCCGCGTAGCTGTTGCCGGCGCCGTAGAGATCGGTGTAGATCGACTGCATCACCGCATGGGCCGCAGCGGAGGCGGCGGCGGACATGTCGATGCCGGCGCCCGCTGTCACGGGATCGAAGTAGCTGAGGTAGGGCGTGTAGGAGCGATTGACGGAGTTGACGGCGTCAAAAACCGCGGCGCCAAGCATGCCCATGGTGCGGGAGTTGCTCGGTGGTGTGGCGGTGCTGCCCTCGTTGGCAAAGGTTTGCAGCATGAGCGCGTTCCATTCCAGAACGACATCGGCGCGAATCATTGAAGGACAAGCCAGCAGCGTCGCTGTGGCGGAAAGCGAGGTGAGGACAGATCGAAATGGCCGCATCATTACAGAATTTACAAAAAATAGAAAAAATCAAGCAACTTTTCTGATTCCTGCGAATAATCAACCTTTCTTAACGGATCATCGCCCTTGGCTGACCCGTTCCACGCAACCGTTTCCCGCGCCCCCTCGCGCGGACTTGCCTCAATCCCGCAGGGCTTCCGCCGGCTCCAGGCGCGCCGCGAACCAAGCGGGCAGAAAGCCCGCCAGCAGGCAGAGCACCAGTGAGCCTCCCGCGGCAAGGGCCACGTTCATCCAGTCCAACTGCGCCGGGATCTCCGCCAAAAACACCCCCTCGATCGCGTGCACCTGGCTGGCGGTCAGTTTGGCGATCAGCCCGCGAATGTCGTTGCGCAGCCACAGCACCAGCAGGCTGAGCGACACGCCGGCGAGCACGCCAAGGCTGCCGATGACGGCGGCTTTGATGGTGAAAATGCGCACGATGTCGCTGGTGCGGCAGCCGAGCGCGGTGAGCACGCCGATCTCCTTCCGCTTCTGCGTGGTCACGGTGATCGTGGTGTTCATCACCGCAAACGCTGCCACCACGGCGATGATCCATAGAATCACCGTCATCAGGATTTGCTCATTGCGCATGGCTGCCAACCTCGCTTCGCCCTCGTCCAGCCAGGTGCGCACCTGCCAGCCCGGCGGGCAGAGAGCTTCACCGATGGCCCGCGCGTCGTAGGGCGACTTCAATTCCACCGCCACCCCCGTCACGCCACTTTCACCCAGATGAAACAAAGCGCGCCCGGTGGCCAGCGAGGTGTAGGCTGTGAAACCCGCGCTTTCGCCGCGCATCAGGCCCGCCACCCGCAACTTGCTGGAGCCCAGGCTGATTTGCCGGTGCATGGCTTTTTTCTTTGCGGGGTCCGGTTCGTCCATCGCCACTTTGAACTGCCGCGCTGTGCGGTTCACCGCCTGCGAATCATAGACCGTGATCTCGTCACCCACCGTCCCCCCGAGCCGGCCCGCGGCAAGGTCGCTCAAGACCAGTGTGCCGTCCTCCAGCCCCAGGCTCCCCTCAAGCAAGTGACGCTGTGCCTTTGCGATTTGTTCGGTGGCCTGAGCTGGGTCCAGGCCCAGCACAGGAAAAGCCGCCTGTCCCTCCTCGAAGCGGGCGTACAAGACACCGCCAGCGTAGGCGCTGGCGGAAACCGTCTGCGGATGCGCCCGCGCTTTTTCCAGCAGGTCGCGCCAGTCTGTTTGCTCGGTCTCCTTGCCGCGCTCCAGCAGCAGATGCGGCTCCGAGCCGAGCAGCACCTCGCGGAAATCCGCATCGAATCCCAGCATGACCGACTTCACCACGATCATCATCAGCACGCCGACCGCCACCCCGGCCAGGGAGACCACGGTGATGACCGAGACGAACGATCGCTTCGGGCGCAGGTAGCGCAGGGCGAGAAAGGTCGAAGCGTCTTTTGCTGGCATCGGGGCAGCTATAGCGGCGCTGCGAGGCGGCTGCAAGCCACGGAAGCCGCATGGTCGCACTTGACGCTGAGCTGGAATTATTCTGTGATGAATGCATGCCGGCAGCCGAAGAAAAAAACGACTCGGGCGTCTGGCGCTGGTTGTGGTGGCTGCTCTTCGGGGTGCTGTTTTATTTTGTCTGCCCCGCGCTCTGGGCCTGGCCCATTATACAGATTTTCGGCTTGGACGGTCCCTATCCCGCCTGGCTGGAGGCGTTCATCCTGCCCGCGAATTGGCTTTACGACCAATGGCCTCTCTATGAATCCTGGGTGGACTGGAGCATGGAAAAGGTGGGGCCGCGATGAGGCACCACACCAAAGAGGGCCGGCTGGTGATCCTGCGTCGTTAAAAACGCAGTCACTTTTTGAACGCCGCATCGTCCGGGTTGCCGCCGGTCATCAGGTAGGCCAGCAGGTCGAGCAGTTCGTCCGGGTTGAGCACGTTGATGAGGCCGGGCGGCATCATTGACATCGGGCGCGTGGTGATGCCGGCGACCTCGTTTTCCGGAATCGTGACCAGCGCGGTGGGGGCAAACGGATTCGTCATCACCTTCAACTCGCCGCCTTCCTGCTGCACGACACGGCCGAGCAGGCTGCCGCCATCCTTTGTGCTGATGAGCTGACTGTCATACTGGTCGGACACCACCTTGCTGGGGTCGATGATGTTCTCCAACAAATCGCGCAGGGTGTAGCGATTGGCGGCGCCGGTGAGGTCGGGGCCGATGCCGCCGCCGTCGTCGTTGAAGCGGTGGCAGGCCAGGCACATGGTGGCGCGGAACATCGCCTCGCCATGCTTGAAGTCGCGCTCTTTGAAGCCGCCTGCGGCCAGCTTGACGGCCTCCTCCAGGGTCCAGGCGCGGCCCGGTCCGCGCGGCGGGGTGAGGGTGATGGCGGCTTGCTCCTCGACCACTGCGGACAGCGCCGCCAGCGCGTCGCGCTCATTGTCCGGGGCGAAGTTCTCCAGGGCCTCGGTGCGGATGTTTTCGATGAAGCCTTTGAAGCTGTTGCCGCCCTTCCAGGTGCGGGCGCGGGGGAACCAGGAGAAAAAGGTTTGGCGCAGCTCGGGCGTCCAGCCGGCGGTGGCATTGCGCAGGGCAAACATGGCCGTGATTTGGGCGCGGTTCGGCCGGCTGGCGGCGGCGGCTTGGGCGGCGCGGGCGTAGCCTTCGTGGCGGGCGAGGACGGTGCCGGTGGCGAGGTCCTGCCAGTCGTCCCTGGCCACGGCCATCTGCGCCAGGGCTTTGCCAACGATGACACGCGAGTCGAGGAAGACGAGCAGCTCGCACAACTCGTGGTCAATGGCGCTGTCGCCGGTGGGATAGATCGGTTCGAGATGTTCCGCGACGGCGGCGCAGACTTCGTCATCCGGTTTGCCGAGGCGGGTGAAAATGAGGCCGAGGGCGCGCAGCGAGGCGAGCGACTGCTCGCGGTTCAACTCGTGCTCGCTCAAACGTCCCAGCGCCTCCAGCATGGCGTTCTGCAGCGGCGCGTTTTCGGCCGCAACCGGCCGCATGCTCTTTACCGATTCGCCGGGCGCGGGTTTGCCTTCGATGACGAGCTGCGGCCGCTCGCTGGCGCGCGCAAGAGCAACGATGGCTTCAATCAGCGGCTGCGGATGCGTCTCTTCGAGCGCGCGGTCGCGCCAGAGTTCGACCGGTTGTTTCTCCAGCGCCACCCGCGCGGCGTAGCGGATGTGGCGGTCACTGTGCCTCAGGTAGGACCAAGCCTTGTCGATGGCATGCTGCGGATCGACAGCGGGCAGGTGCAGATCCTCCAGCATGCGGCGCATTTGCATCTCCTCGGTGAGCTGAGGTGGCACCGCGGGTGCGGTGGCTTGCCCGCCAGTGTAGGTGACGCGATAGACGGCGCTCTGGGTGCGGCGGCCGCCGATGGCGAAGATCATGGCGCCGCTCTCCGGATGAATGATGACATCGGTGAGCGGCAGTGGTTTGCCCGTGACGAACTCCTCCTTCTCCGCGCGGTAGCTGGCGCCCTCCGGCGTGAGGTGAATGGCCCACATGGTGCCGTAGGTCCAGTCGTTGATGAAGACCGCGTTTTGGTAGCGCGCGGGAAACTTGGCGCCGGTTCCCGCGACGACGCCGGTGGGCGAGCCGGGGCCGATGTCGAGCGTGGTGGGCAGCGAGTCGAGATAATAACCGGGCCACTTGCCGGAGCCGGAACGCCAGCCGTAATCGGCGCCGGAGACGCAGTGGTTGACGCGCGTGGGGCGATACCACGGCGTGCCGATGTCCCACTCCATGTCGGCATCGTAGGTGAAGAGATCGCCCAGCGCGTTGAAGGCGATGTCGAACTCGTTGCGGAAGCCGTAGCAAAACAACTCCACGTCGCTGCCGTCGGGGTTCATCGAGCAGATGAAGCCGCCGGGCGCGAGCCGGCCGCGGGCGTGGCCGTTGGCGTCCCACATGCGCGGCAGCAGGTGGTCCTCCGCCCAAAGCTCCGCGGGGCGCATCTGGCCGAGATTCTCGGGCAGTTCGGTGTGGTTGCCGCCGTTGAAATAGATGCGCTGGCCGTCGGGGCTGACGGTCATCGAGTGCAACCCGTGCTCGCCGCCGCCGGCCATGGTCACGAGTTTCTCGGTCTTGTCGTAGTGGTCGTCACCGTCGCTGTCGGTGAGGCGGTACAAGCCGTTGTTTTTGCCGTTCTCGTTCACCATGACGTAAAGCGCGCCGAAGGCATGCAGCAGGCCGTGCGCCTTGCCCATGTCGATGCCCAGCTTCTCCGGCTTCAGCGGCTCCGTTGTGCCGACGGGCGGCAGCGTCATGCGGTAGAGCGCGCCGTATTGGTCGCAGGCGATCAAGCGGCCGCGATCGTCGCTGGTCAGTGCCACCCAGGAGCCCTGCTCCTCCTTCGGCACCACGTAGAGCTGCTCCACGCTGAAACCCTCCGGCACGGTGATGTCCGCGGCGGCGATGGCGGTGGTGTCCGCGCTTTTGCCTTGCTTGCCTTTGCCCTTCTCCAGCGCCAGGCCCCACGGTCCGGCGCCGTATTTGCCCACCACCGTCGCGGCCTGCCAGGCATCGCTGCCCTTCGCCGCCGCCTGCCATTGGCCATTCGACTCGATCACCATCTCCTGCTTGTTCGCCAGCTTCACGGTCAGGCTCGCGATCAAGCCCGCGCTGCCCCCCTTGTTCGTCGCCTCAAAGCGCAGCTCGTTTTGCTCGCCCGGCTTGATCTGCTGGGTCACGTCCGCCTCCGTCGGCTGCTGCCAGTCGGGGTTGGTGGCCACGAGCTGGCCGTTGAGAAAGGCCTTCGCCCCGTTGTCGCAGGTGAAGCGCAGCGTGCCGAAGTGCGCGTTGTGCGGCAGCTCGAAGCGATGGGAGAACGCGGCCTCCTGCTTCGCCGTCGCCTTCTTCGTCAGCCAGATCCACTCCGGCGCAGCGTGGAGATGGAGAGTGAGCGCGGTGAAAAGAAGCGGCAGCGGCAGGCGGGCAGGGAGCATCATGGCGGGCAGACGGGAACTGCGCCGCGCCGCCGCATATTTCAAGCGACCCGCGGCAAATCAGCGCGTCTGTTTGAGCACCACGCGGAAGCCGATGTAGTTCAGCCGGATCGTCGGCATGTCCTCAAAGCGCCGCGCCGCCCGGCACATCGTGCCGTAGTGGTTCCATGAGCCCCCGCGGAAGAGTTTCTTCTCCCCCGTGGCCGGGCCGGTCGGGTTCGTCACCGGCCGCTGCGGGTAGTAACCGCTGTAGTCCTGCACCCATTCATAGACATTGCCCAGCATGTCCCGCAGCTCCCAGGCATTGGGCTCGAGCTGCCCCACCCGGCGCGGCCCCGCCCGTGTCGAGGGGTAGGCCTGGTCCGGAAAAAACGTCGCCCAGCCGCGCCCGCCGTAGTTGCGGCCGCTATTGCCGCCATACCAGGCGATCTTGTGCAGCACCGGCACGTTATTGTCGCCCAGCACCCGCATCGGGCCGGCGTAGGTCGTCGTCATCGTGCCAGCGCGGCAGGCGTACTCCCACTGCGCCTCCGTCGGCAGGGAATACTCAGCGTCTCTTGGCAGGCGCTTGGCAGCTCTTTCGGAGGCGTTGAGGCGGCGGCAGAACTCCGCCGCATCCTCCCAGCTCACATAGTACATCGCGATGTTCGGCGCCTCCGCCGCGCAGACGGAGGCCAGCTCATCTTTGCCCGGCTCCGGCTTGTAAACCTCCCGCAGCGTCACATCCCGCCCCCCCATGCGATAAACCGTCGGGTCATCCAGCATGCGGCGCGCCTGCTCGCGCACACTGCGGCCCGTCACCGTCTGCCACTGGCCCTGCGTCGTCTCCGTTTCCGCCATCCAAAACCCATCGCTCAGCGTCACCGGATACGGGTCTTCGTCGACATCCCGCCCGGGCTCATCCTTTGGCGAGCCCATCGTGAACGCCCCCGGCGGGCACCAGCGCAGGCGCAGACCCGCCTTGTTATCCTCCCGCAATTGCCCCGCGCGCTGCCCCGCGAAGAGCGTCTGCCCCTCCGCGCACGCCGCGCCGGCCATCCAGAAAGCACCGAGCCAGAGCCAGAGCCGTTTCATGCCCCAGTCTCACCCAGCGCCCGTCGCCGCGCAAGCATTCCCGCTTTCACAGCGGCAGCCCCTGTGGTTGGATGCCACCGCGCATGGACCTCCGCCACCTCCGTTATTTCCAAGCCGTCGCCGAGGAGCTGAGCTTCTCCAAAGCCGCGCGCCGGCTGCGCATCGCCCAGCCCGCCCTCAGCCGCGCCGTGCAGGAGCTGGAGCAGGAGATTGGCGCCCGCCTCCTGGACCGCGACCGCCGCAGCGTCCGCCTCACCCCCCCCGGCGCCGTCCTCTTGCAAGAGACCGGCCTCATGCTGGACCGGCTGGACGAGTCCCTGCGCCGCGTCCGCCGCGCCGCCGCCGGGGAGGACGGCGAGCTGCGTCTCGGCTACATCGGCCCCCCCACCCAGCCCTTTCTCGGCCGTCTGCTGCGCGAGTACCGGCAGCGCTCCCCCCGCATCACCGTCATCCTCGAAGAGCGCACCCCCGAGCGCGTCTGGGAGATGGTCTCCCGCGGCCGCCTCGCCATCGGCCTCACCCGTCCCGTGCTCGCGCATGAAGCCCTCGGCTTGAATTCCCTCACCCTCCGGCAGGAGACCCTCTGCGCCGTCGCCCATGCCGCCCACCCCCTGGTGCAGCGCGCCAGCGTCGCGTGGGGCGACCTCGCCCAAGAGCCCATCATCCTGCTCGCCCGGCGGGAGGGCGCCGGCTCGCATGACAGCATCCTCGCCGCCTGTCAGCAGGCCGGTTTTGCCCCCCGCATCGCCCACACCCCCAGTCTCATCGGCACCATTTTGCAATATGTGGAAGCCGGAGCCGGCATTGGCATCGTCCCGGAGAGTGTCCGCCCCCTCAGCCCCGCCCTGCGCCTCCTCCCCCTCAGCCCGCGCCACAGCATCCCCCTCGTCATGGTCTGGGCCAAGGACGGAGAGGACCCCGCCGTCGTCGCCTTCCGTCAGCTCGTCAAAGACTGGCTCAAAGCGGGGAAATTGTGGCAGGAAGAGGCGGAGTGAAGCCGCGCCCGGCCCGTCTTTAAGGATCGTCTTTGACGATTCGGTAACCCTCGTTGGCAAGAAACCTTCCGTTGTTCATTCATACATAACCCGGAAGAAGGATATCCGTCTGTGGCAGGACGAACGACGCTCGCCGCCATGCGTTCAGACGCGCTCCCGCCGCGCCGACAAGGGCGGCCTTGACCGGAGGCATGGCACGGCTGCAAAATGTCAAACCGATGACCGTCTCCCGACGTCTCTTGCTGCATGTCGCGCTGGGCGCGGTCCTGGTCATCGCGGGCGTGGCCGCCGTCACCTATTGGCTGGTCTATCGCGAGGCGGAGCGGCTGGTGATGGAGCGTCTCGACACCTACGTGGCCGAGCGCACCCGCCGCGAGGAGGCTTCCTTCCAACTGGTCTATCAAAACCTGGAGACCGCGCGCGGCCTTTATCTCCAGCGCGACGCGCAACCGCCGCCCGCCGATATTCAGGCGCGCTGGGACGCTCTGGTCCGGCACGATCCCGACGGCGGCTGGCGCACACTGCCGGAGCGCGGCGATCCCTCGCTGTGGGCGCATCGCGATCTGGCGCTCACTCCGCTGATCCAGCATCGCTTGCTCAACGCGCTGGATGTCAGCGCCGAGTTGATGCCGCTCTGGGTGGAGGGTTTTCCCTCGCTTTACTTCAGTTTTCCCGGCGCCGCCTGCCTGGGCTACAACCTCCAGCAACTGACCTGGGTTTGGGACACGCCCGCGGACTATCCGCTGGAGGAGCAGGAATGGTATGCCGCCGCCGCGCCGGAGCGCAACCCGGGCCGCGGCTTCGTCTGGACCGGCGTCTATCCCGATCCGATCTCGCGCCTGCCTTATGCCACGGTGATGCTGCCGATTTATGACCGGGATGAAAAGTTCGTCTGCGTGCTCGCCCATGACATGCACCTGGACCGCTTGATCAACGAGGTCACGCGCAGCGACTATCCCGGCGCGCTGCACATGATCTTTCGCACGGACGGACGCCTGATCGCCCACGCGCGGCTGCACGAGGCCATCCTCGCCAGCGACGGCGCGCTCACGGTTTGGGAATCTGGCGATCCCGCGCTGGTGAAACTGCACGCGCTGGTGACGGAGCGGGCCGCGCCACGCCGGTCCGGGTTCGAGCCGGTTGCGAAAAGCTATTTCTCGGCCTCGAAGCTTGATCTGCCGGGCGCGGACTGGCATTTCGTCACGCTCATGCCGCGCCGCGAGGTGGCCCAGCGCGCGCTGCAATCGGCGCAATGGATCATCTGGTCCGGCGCGGCGCTGTTGGCGCTGCTGCTTGCCTTTCTGGCGGGAGTGCTGCGCAACCAAATCAGCAAGCCGCTGGCGGAACTCACCCGCGCCACCGAGGCCATGGCCGCGGGCGCCGGCACGGAGCAGCGCACGCCGCTGAGCCTGCGCGCCGATGAACTCGGCGCTCTCGCCTCCTCCTTCCGGCAGATGGTGCAACGCGTGGCCGCGCGCGAGACGGACCTTCGCGAGTTGAACGTCAGCCTGGAGAAAAGGGTGGATGAACGCACGACGGAGCTGCAGCAGGCGCTGGAGCGCGAGAAGGAACTCGGCGAGATGAAGAGCAGCTTCGTGTCCCTAGTCTCCCACGAATTCCGCACCCCGCTCGGCGTCATCATGTCCGCCGCGGATGTCTTGCAGCGTTACTTCGAGCGCCTGCCACCGGAAAAACGCGAACGCCATCTCGGCATGATCTTCAACTCCACCAGGAACCTCGCCGCGCTCATCGAGGAGGTGCTTTTGCTGGGCCGCGTCGAGGAAGGACGGCTGTCGTTCAAACCGGAGCCGCTGGATTTGGAAAAACTCTGCCGTGCGCTCAGCGACGAACTGCGCTCCTCCACCGGCGGCGCGTGCCCGATTCATTTCAAAACGGAATCATCGCTCGATGGCGCGGTGAGCGATGAATCCGTGCTGCGCCATATTTTGAGCAACCTGCTCTCCAACGCTTGCAAGTACTCCGAGCCGGGCGCGCCGGTGAGCTTCACTGCTGTGCGCGTGGGAGACAGCGCGCGCTTCATCATCGCCGACCAAGGCATCGGCATCCCGGAGGCGGATCAGGCGCGGTTGTTCACCAGCTTCACGCGCGGCAGCAACGTCGGCCAGCGTCCCGGCACCGGTCTCGGTCTCGTCGTCGTGCAACGCTGCGTGGAGCTGCACGGCGGCACGCTGGACATCCAAAGCGCGGCCGGTCGCGGCACCACCGTCACCGTGACCCTGCCGGTGTATGCTGCCGCGCCGGCCTCGTCTAATCCTTCAGTCTTATAGCCAAGCCTTCAGCAAACGGACATTGTTGAAAACGCCTCACTCCCCTCCGGCATGAAAACCATCCTCATCATCGAAGACCAGCCCGACATGCGGGAAAACATCGCCACCATTTTGAGCATGGAGAACTACGCCGTGCTGGAAGCGGCGGACGGGCGCGGGGGATTGCAGATGGCCCTCGAAGAGAAGCCCGATCTCATCTTCTGCGATGTCACCATGCCGGAAATGGACGGCCATCAAGTGCTCAACGCGCTGCGCCAAACACCGTCCATCGCCGGCACCCCCTTCATCTTTCTCACCGCGCGCGGCGAGAAACAAGACCAGCGCCAGGGCATGAACCTCGGCGCCGACGACTACCTCACCAAACCTGCCAGCGCCGCCGACCTGCTCGACGCCATCAGCGCCCGCTTCGAACGCGAGCAAAAACGCCACTCCGGTTTCAATCCCGACTTCAGCAGCTCCAAACCGCTTGAGGAACTCGGTCTCACCCCGCGCGAGGCGGAAGTGCTGCTCTGGGTGGCGCAAGGAAAATCGAACCCGGAGATCGCCATGATCCTCGGCGCAGCGGAAAACACCATCAAAGTCCACCTCAGCCACCTCTTCGAAAAACTCGGCGCCGACAACCGCCATGCGCTGGGCTTCATCGCGCTGGAGAAGCTGGCGCGGTAATGCCGCCATTTTTGCCCGATCAACGCCATGTCCTAACATCGCAAGGACACTTGCAACTGGGTTTTGTCTCCAAATCAGAAGTCCTAAATTCGGGCTTCGGATTTCGGGCTTCATACCGGCTCGTTCAAAACGGCTTTCTCCCATCCCGGCGTTCGGGATGAAGGCATAATACCATCGGGCTATTGGGCGGTCATGGGTTGCCGGTCAAATTGGCAGCGAACCACAATCTCTGTCATGATGAAGTCCAACACCTCCTTGTCCCACCGGCGACCCATGCGGCCAGCCCTCCACAGCATGATGCTTCTTGCCGTCTGGCTCGCGGCAGCCGCGTCCGCGTCCGCCTTCGAGCCGACCATCACCAAGCTGCTCGCCAAAAATCAAACCGCTTCGCCGGCGAATTATCTGCTTGGCTCGGCCGTCGCCCTCAACGACCGCTGGGTTTTGGTGGGCGAACCCGCGAATGCGGAACCCGCTGGCAACAACGGCGCGGTCCATGTTTACTCCCCTGTCACGGGCCGGCATCTCCGCAGACTCAAAGGCAGCCCGAACGCAGGGGAGTACTTCGGTGAGGCGGTGGCTGTCTCCGGGGACTTTGCTCTTGTCGGTGCCTCCTTCAACACGACTGGCGCGGCCTACGTCTTTGATCTCCGCAACGGCAAGCTCGTTCGGAAGATCGTCCCGGCGGATGCCGTCAGTGGCGACCACTTCGGCTGCGCCGTCGGCCTCGACGGGCGATGGGCGGTGATCGGAGCCTTTCAGTCGAACGCAAAAGGGGCCAACTCCGGAGCCGCCTATGTGTTCGACATCGAAACCGGCGCCCAGCTAGGGAAACTAACCGGCACGGACACCGCCGCCAATGATTGGTTCGGGCAGGAGATTGCCGTCGATGGCGGCCTCGCCCTGATCCTGGGAGCCCGCTCCAGCGCGGCGAGCGCGGCCTATCTCTTCGATATCCGCACCGGCATTCAATTACAGAAGTTCAACGCCCAGGTTGGTGACTTGGGATTCAGCCTGGCCTTGAGCGGACGCCGCGCTCTAGTGGGCTCAAACAACTCCAATGATGCGGCGCCCAACGGCGGTGCGGCGATGCTCTTCAATTGCGATAGCGGAGCCCTGATTGAACGATTCACTCCCAATGACAACGCCGAGAACGATAGCTTCGGCGTCTCGGTCGCCTTGCACGGCTCCCTGGCGCTCATCGGCGCGCGGGGAACCGATCCCAAGGGTAACAATTCCGGTTCGGTTTATCTGTACGATCTGCGCACCCGCACTCAGATCGCCAAACTTTTTCCCTCTGATGGAAAAGCCTCCGCCTTTTTCGGAGATGCTGCCGCATTGTACGGCAAGACGGGCCTCGTCGGCGCTTATTGGGACTCGCAGTTGGCGAACAAAAGCGGCGCCGCTTACCTGCTCGAACCGCTGGCGGGCCCCGCGTCTTTTGACCGCCTCGCAGCCGTCAAAGACTCCGCCGCCGGTCTCAGCGAAGCCCGTTACGCCTCCTTCTCCAATGCCTTCATCAATGCCGATGGCGAGGTCATTTTCCAGGGAACCCTCACCGGCCCAGGCGCCGCGGGCGGGAAAAACCGCGGCGCCTGGAGCACGCTTGCCGCCACTCAATCGCTCGACCTGCTGCTGCAATCGAACACCGATCTCGCGCCGGCCATGCCCGGTGTGCGGGCCACTTCGATTCTCACCACCGTAGCCAATCAAGCCAATGCCGCCTACTTCCAAGCCCGGCTTGCCGGAGCGGGAGTCAATGCCGGCAACAACACGGTCCTGTTCAAGGAAACCGGACCTGCCATGACCCCGGTCTTCCGCACCGGCGACAGCCCGCCCGCGCTTGGCGGCGGAGTGCTTGCCCGGTTTCAGCAGGTGCTGCAGACCAGCGACAGCTTCCGTTCCCTTGCCGTCGTTTACCGGCTGCGGCAGGGCAGCGGCAATGTCACCGCCAGCAATGACACCGGCATCTTCACCCAAACCCTCGGCGGCGGCACTGCCGCCCTGATCCGGGAAAACAACAACCTCGCCGGGGGCAAATTGGGAGAGATCACCCGCGCCAGCTTTTTCAACGGGAATGTCACCTTCTGCGCCCGCATGCGTGACATGCCCGCCGCCCAAAGCCAGGCGGTCTTCGAATACGACGCCAATCAAATGGTGGCCGCCGCCAACGTGGCGATTGCGGGGAATACGGCTCCGAACAGCGGCGGCGCCCGCTTCAGCGCTTTTCTCGGCGAGACCATCTCCTCCACCGAAGACGTGACGATCAAAGCCACCCTCAACGGAACCGGCGTCACCGCCGCCAACCGTCTGGGACTGTGGAGCCAGCGTTTCGGCCCCCTCAACATGGTCGTCCGCACCGGAGGCGCCGTGCCGGGGTTGCCCGCCGGCGTGGTCTGGCGCCAGATCACCCGCTTCTGGGCGCTCACGGGAGACCGTGTGCTTTTCCTCGCCACCCTGGCAGGCCCCGGCATCACTTCCGCCAACGACCAAGCCTTGGTCCTCGCCGCCGAGGATAACAGCTTGGACATCCTGCTGCGGGAGGGTGATCCCGCTCCTGGCTGCGGCTCCACACGCGTCGGTGTCATTCAGGGAGTCGTCGCCGATTCCCTGAACAACCACTACGCGGTGCGCGTCTCTCTCGCCGGCGCTCCCGCTTCATCCAATCAAGCGCTGCTCATCGGCAGAGCCTCCCTGCTCCTTTCCAAAAAGGCGTTGCGCCGGCCCCACCTCGCGCTGCGAAAAGGAGACCTGTGCCTGGCTCCCGGCGGCGCCACGTCGAGCATCAGGTCCATCTCCTGGTCCAACACCGGATTCGACGCGACCGGCGCAGGCGCCAAGGGCCTCGGCCAGCCGGTCAATGGATCCGGCACCCTGGCCCTCATCATCACAATGACGGATCGAAGCGTGCAGCTTGCCACGCTGCCGCGTTGATGCTCTCTTGTCCCAACCCGCGCCATTACGATGCCTCTCCTGTCATTCTCCCGGAATGCCCGTCTGCTTCTGGCAATCATCGCCTTGTTTGGATTGCTGGTTCCCAACGGCATCTTCCTGTGGGCGGCCTTCACCGACTTCCCGGCGATGCTCAAAGCCCTGACGGACCCGGTGGCGCTGGTGTTCGTCCTGGAGGCTTTCGGGCTGATGTTTCTTTTGGCCTGGCTCATCCATCGCAGCGGCCTGGAACCGGGCTGGCTGGTGTTTGTGCTCATGTCGCTCGCCGGCAGCCTGGCCTTCAGCGTGCCCGCGTGGTTGTGGCTGGCCTCCAGGAAGAGAGATGTTAGTTAGATGGGCATTTAATGCCATCGGGCTATTGGGGGGGTGGCGGGGAGGGATCGAAACTGGCGGTGAATCCTAACACCGCAATCCCCGTCATGAAGCCGTCATCCTCCTGCTCATCGCCGCCGCTTTTGCCTGCGCGAGTCAAGCACGGGCGCAGACACCCAGGTAACGTCAAAAAACTGCTGCCGGCAAAAACCAATCCCGCCACGGCCTTCTTCGGCGCCAGTTTCGCCATGAATGATCGTTGGACCGTCGCCGGCGCGTCCTCGGTCAACGGCAACAAAACGCCGTCCACCGAAAAATCGAGCGCGGTTTATGTGCTCGACCGCCTCATCGGCGCGCAGATCGCGAAAATCGTTCCCGCGGACGCGGGCAAGGAATACAACTTCGGATACAGCCTCGCGGCCGAGGGTGGCCTTCTCGCGGTCGGTTCGCCGGCCGGCGGGCCGGGCGCCGTGCATGTCTATCAACTGAGTCCGAGCGTCGCTTACCTCAAACAATTCGCCGGCCAGGCGGGTGGCACGATTGACGCAGTGAAGTAGCTTCGATTGGCAATCGAAGCCCGCGGATTCGGCTGCCAGCCGAGTCTGCGGTTCCGCCTCGGAAACGGAGCGCGGGCGTCCTTACTCACTGTCTGAATTCAGGCAGGATGCCTGAGCTTCCGCGCTCGGGTTGAGCGCGCTTGCCGCTACCCCCAAACCGGGGTCACAGACCCCGGCTACAACTCGGAGCGGTTGCGCTGCGGGGTGGTGACTTTTCACCTGGGCTGCCACCACCCGGGCACTCGAATGGCGCAGGGGCGGTGCTGGTGACCAAAGACGAGGACTTCCCACACCGGCTGCGGCAGGGAGGCTGTGCGCCGGTGGAGATGATGATTGGACAAGGGGAGCGGTTGATCGAGGTGCGTTGAACCGGCTGGGCGGCGGGGGCGGCTGACTTTATGAGTCAAGGGCCTTGCGCTTCCGGCGGGCCGCGCTTGGTTTGGGGCGGATGTCTGCTTCCTCCGCTCCTGAACCGCGTCTCGCTGTGCTGGGCCCTGGCCTGTTGGGCGGGTCGCTGGCGCTGGCGGCGCGGCGATGCGGGGCGGCGGGGGCGGTGGCGCTGTGGGGGCGGCGGCCGGAGGTGGTGGCGCAGGCGCGGGCGGGCGCGGTGGCGGATTTTGCCTCGACGGATCTGGCGGAGGCGGTGGCGGGGGCGTCTCTGATTGTGCTGGCGACGCCGGTGGAGACGATGCCGGAGCTGGCGGCGCGGCTGGTGGCGCTGCCGCTGGCGCGGGGGACGCTGGTGACGGATGTGGGGAGCGTGAAGGGGCCGGTGGTGGCGGCGCTGGAGCCGGTGTTTGCGGGGAGCGGGGCGGTCTTCATCGGCAGCCACCCGATGGCGGGCTCGGAGAAGACGGGGCTGGAGGCGGCGCGGGCGGATTTGTTCCAAGGGGCGGCGTGCATTTTGACGCCGACGGGGCTTTCGCCGCAGGGCGATGTGGCGCGGCTGGAGGCTTTGTGGAGCCGGGTGGGCTGCCGGGTGCTGGCGATGCGGCCGGATGAGCACGATGGGGAGGTGGCGCGCATTTCCCACCTGCCGCACCTGATGGCGGTGGTGACGACGCTGGCGGCGCTGGGGGAGGATGCGACGCCGCTGCGCTGCGCGGGCAATGGCTTTCGCGATACGACGCGGGTGGCGGGGAGCGATCCGGAGCTGTGGACGGGGATCATCGGGCTGAACCGGGGACGCGTTGTGGAGGCGCTGCGGGATGCGCGGGGGCGGCTGGGAGAGTTGCTTGAAATCCTCGAATCCCTGGACGATGACAAGCTCCGTCAATTCCTGGCTGCGGCACGCTGCCTGCGCCAGCAGTTGCCGGCTCTGTCCGCTCTCGACCATGGCCACCCTGACCGTTAACCGCCTCCAGTCTGTCCCTCCCGAACTCACCGTGCCCGGTGACAAAAGCATCAGCCATCGCGCGGCGATGTTTGCCGGCCTGGCGGAGGGGGTGACGGTGATCGATGGCTTCCTGCCGAGCGAGGATTGCCTGTGCACGGTGCATGCGATGCGGGCGCTGGGGGCGGCGGTCCAGCCTTTGTTTGAGCAGAAGGATGTCGGCCTCGTTCGGATGGCGATCACGGGAACCAGCGGGCGGCTCCTGGCTCCGCGTGCGCTCATCGACTGCGGGAACTCGGGGACGACGATGCGGCTGCTGGCGGGCATCCTGGCGGGGCAGCCGTTTGCGACGACGCTTTTCGGCGATGCGTCGCTGTCGAAGCGGCCGATGAAACGCATCGCGGACCCGCTGGGGCTGATGGGGGCGCGGGTGACGGGCCAGGGGGATAAATGCTGCGCGCCGATCACCATTGAGGGCGGCAACTTGCAGGCGATCGAATACACGCTGCCGGTGGCGAGCGCGCAGGTGAAGAGCGCGGTGCTGCTGGCGGGGCTGTTTGCGCCGGGGGTGACGACGGTGGTGGAGCCGGTGGCCACGCGCAACCACACGGAGCGGATCATGAGCCATTTCGGTGTCGATTGGAAGCGCGAGGGCGAGCGGGTGTCGGTGACCGGCGGGCAGATTCCAAAGGCCAAGGACATCCTGGTGCCGGGAGACATCTCCAGCGCGGCGTTTTGGCTGGTCGCCGCTGCCGCCATACCGGGTGCGCGGCTGGCTCTGCGCAACACGGGGTTGAACCCGACGCGCACGGGGATCCTGAATGTGCTGCGGCGGATGGGTGCGCGGCTGACTTTGGAGGAGGTGATCGAGGAGGGCGAGCCGCGGGGGACGGTGGTGGTCGAAGGCGGCGGGCTGCAGGGCACGACGATCGGCGGCGCGGAGATCCCGAACGTGATCGATGAGCTGCCGGTGCTGGCGGTGGCCGGCGCGCTGGCGCAGGGGACGACGGTGATCAAGGACGCGGGCGAACTGCGCGTGAAGGAGACGGATCGCATCGCGGCGGTGGCGGCGAATTTGCGCTTGATGGGCGCTGAGGTGCGGGAGTTTGACGACGGCATGGAGATCACCGGCGGCGCGGCTTTGCACGGTGCAGTGATTCCGACGTTTCACGATCACCGCATCGCGATGGCGTTCGCGGTGGCTGGGTTGCACGCGGATGGCGTCACCACGATCGAGGGCGCGGAGTGCGCGCGCACCTCGTATCCGAACTTCGAAACGCACCTCGCCCTGTTTCAGTGAGCACGGTTCCTGTCATCACCATCGACGGTCCGGCGGCGTCCGGGAAAAGCAGCGTGGCGCGGCAAGTGGCGGAGCGGCTGGGGCGGATTTACGTGAACACGGGCAACATGTATCGCGCGATGACGTGGGCGGTGCTGGAGGCGGGCGCGGATCCCGAGGACGCGGCGGCGGTCACCTCGGTTTGTCTGCACACGCCGCTGGCTTGCTCGGTCAACGAGGGCCGCATCCAGGTGGCCGTGGCGGGGCACTTGCTGAGCGACGAGGAATTGAACAGCGACCCGGTGAACCGCGCGGTGTCGCAGGTGGCCCGCGTGCCGGAGGTGCGCCACGCGCTGGTGGAATCGCAGCGCGAATTGCAGAAACTCGGCGGCCTGGTGATGGAAGGCCGCGACATTGGCTCCGTGGTTTTTCCAGAGAGCCCGCACAAGTTCTACATCGATGCCTGCCAGCAGGTGCGCACCGCGCGCCGCCGGGCGCAAGGCCACGCTGATCATGTGAGCGAGCGCGACCGCATCGACTCCACGCGCAAGGCCTCGCCGCTGGTGGTGCCCAATGGCGCGACGGTGATCGACAACTCGCACCTCACGCTGGAGCAGGCAGTGCAGGCGGTGATCGACGCGCTGGCGGAGCAGGATTTGCAGCCGTGAAGGAAGCGCGGAGAGGCTTCCCCGCGTCTTGGTTTTAAGCGGCTGCGCGGCGATGGCCTTTGGGGGCGGACATGCGTGTCCGCGCGCCCGTCATTTTGCTTTGGCTTTCTTTTTGCCTTTGTCCCGGCCCTTCGATTTGGCGCCGTCAGCCGGTTTGGCATCCGGTGCGATGTTGGCGATGAGGCGCGGCACGTAGCTGTTGTAGCGGGCGTCGGGTGAGTCGCCATCGGGGTCGAGCGTGGTGATTTGATCGCGCAGCGCCGCCGCTTTGCCGCCCAGCGCCTCGACGGCGGCGAGGGCGGACATGGCGGTGAGCACGCCATTGTCTTCTGGCGCGATGAGCTTGCCGAGGGTGTCGAGCGCCTGCGCCGATGCGGCGGCGTCGCCGAATTGGCCGAGCGTTTGCGCGGCGACGATGCGCACGTTGACGGAGTCATCGGCGAGCGCGGCCTCCAAAGCTTTGCCCTGCTCCTGCACGGCGGATTGACCGCGCATCAGCAGGCCGAGCGCGCCCCAGAAGCGGACGGCGCTGTCGGCGTCTTCGCGCATGAGCGCGGCGAGCTCCGGGGTGGCGGTGGAGTCGAGGCCGGAGGCGAGATCAGCGGCGGCGAGGATTTTTTCGAACGGATACTGCGCTTCGTCATGCCCGACTTCATAAGGCGAGCTGCCTTCGGCGCGGGTTTGCAGCTCGCTCTCGGGCAGGAAGGAGACGTCGCGCACTTCGTTGAGATGCTCGCGCAGCGCCCCGCGCATTTTTTTGAGCACGGCCTGATGTTTGGGTGACTGGGCTAGATTCTTGACTTCATCCGGATCGGTTTTGAGGTCGTAAAGCTCCTCCGGGTCCTTGGGCACACGCCAGAAGATGGACTGGGCTTCGGTGGTCTTGCCCTGCATGAAGAGGGCATGCCAGACACGGGTGGTGGGGGTCTCAAATTGATAGGCGACGCGCTGCGCCTGCGAGACGTGGGGGTAGTAGTTGCGCAGGTAAACGTAACGGCCGTCGGTGGCGCTGCGCACGAGGTCCATGCGCTCGTCCATGCGGCCGCGCTCGCCGAAGATGAAGCGCGGCGACTCGGTCTGAAAGGGGCCGGCAAAGGCATGGCCCTGCATCCAGGCGGGCGGCTCGATGCCGGCGAGACTGAGCACGGTGGGAGCGAGATCGACAAAGCTGATGAGGCGGTTGGATTGGCCGCCGGCCTTGTAGCCTTTGGGCGCGAGGTGTTTCCACTTCTCCGGGAAATAAACGACGAAGGGCACATGCAATCCGCTGTTGGAGGGCCAGCGTTTGCCGCGCGGCATGCCGCTGCCGTGGTCGGCGTAATAGAACACGATGGTGTCGTTTGCGAGCCCCGCTTTGGCGAGTTCTTTGAGGCGCGCGCCGGCGTCGGCATCGGCTTCGCTGACCTTGTCATAATACTGCGCCCAGTCCTGGCGCACCTCGGCGGTGTCGGGATGGTAGGCGGGCACGCGCACATCCTGGGGATGAGTGATCTGCTTGTGCGGGCGGGTGCGGATCTGGCTCTCGTGGCTCTTGGTGGAGTTGAAGATGGCGAAGAAGGGCTGGCCCTGGGCGCGCTGGCTCCAGTGGGCTTTGTTGGAAGACTCGTCCCAGACCTGGCCCGGCTCGCGCAGGTTGTAGTCGGTCTTGCTGTTGTTGGTGCAGTGGTAGCCGGCTTCGCGCAGGAACTGCGGGTACATCTTGAAATCCTTTGGCAGGGACAACATGGAACGCATGTGCAGGGCGCCGCTGCTGGAGGGATAAATGCCGGAGATGATGGTGGTGCGGGCTGGCGCGCAAACCGGAGCCACCGACCAGGCGCGTTTGAAGATCATGCCCTTTTGCGCCAGCGCGTCGATGTTTGGTGTGTGCGCGACTTTGTCGCCGTAGCAACCCATGTGCGGACTGTGGTCCTCGCTGGTGAGCCAGAGGATGTTGGGCTTGTCCGCCGCTGTGAGCGCGGAAGGGGTGAAAAGGAGCAGGAAGGGCAGGAGGAGCTTCATGGTTGCGGCGCAGGTTATTGCAGTTGGGCTTTGCCTGGAACGACGGTGGCCTGGTGAGCTTTCAACGCGTCCTGGATGCGGCTGACGACTTCGGGGTGCTTGGCGGCGACGTCGCGTTTTTCGGAGGGATCGAGGCCCAGGTGGAAGAGCAGCGGTGTGTCGTGCTTTTGTGACTGCGGCTCGCCATAGGCGGCTTGCGTGATGAAGTGCGCCTTCCATTCGCCCAGCCGGCAGGCGAAGATTTGATCACCGCGATAATAAAAGAACGGGCGCTCAGCGGGCGGCGCGTTTTTCGTCAGCAGGGGCATGAGGTCGATGCCGTCCAGATCGCGGCCAGGCGGTGGTCCGGCGCCGGCCAATGTGAGCGCGGTGGGGAAGAGATCAAGCATGCAGGCGAAGGCATTGGTGACGCCGGGCTGGATGCGGCCAGGCATCCAGGCGATGCCCGGCACGCGCATGCCTCCCTCCCAGGTGCTGCCTTTGCCGTCCTTCAAAAGACCGGCGCTGCCGCCTTGATTGCCCATGATGAGCCAGGGGCCGTTGTCGCTGCTGAAAAAGACCAGGGTGTTTTCCGCCAACCCCTGCTCGCGCAGGGTGTCGAGAATGCGGCCCACACTCCAGTCCAGCTCCTCCACCGCGTCGCCAAAGATGCCCGCGCGGCTGCGGCCTTTGAAGGCCTCCGAGGCGAACAGTGGCACATGCGGGAAGGTGTGGGCGAGATAGAGGAAAAAGGGACCGTCTTTTTTCTCGGTGATGAAGCGCACGGCCTCTTCGGTGTAGCGTTTGGTCAGCGTCGTTTGCACGGCCGGTTGCTCGATGATTTCACCGTCGCGCAGCAGGGGCACGTTCCAGCCATCCTCCGGCGGGTTGGGCGAGCCGGAGGAGCCTTTGGCAAGGCCGGGGCGGCTGTCCATGTCGTTGGAATAGGGCAGGCCGAAACTGTGGTCGAAGCCCTGGTCCAGCGGTCTCGACCCTTCATGAATGCCGAGGTGCCACTTGCCGATGTGGGCAGTGGCATAACCTTTGCCCTTCAGGGCCTCGGCCAGCGTGGTTTCTTCTGGCGGCAGGCCGCCTTCCGAATTGGGAAACAATACCCGGCGTGCTCCGGGCATCTCGCACATGCCGCTGCGGATGGCGTAGCGCCCGGTCAGCAGCGCGGCCCGGCTCGGCGTGCAGACTTCGGAGGCGGAGTAAAAATCGGTGAAACGCAAGCCCTCCGCTGCCATGCGATCGAGATTGGGCGTCCGAATGGTCGGCGAGCCGTAGCAACCGAGATCGCCGTAGCCGAGGTCGTCGGCAAACAGGATCACCACGTTGGCGGGAGCGGCCGCTGAGAGCGGTTGAAAGGCATTCCAGATGAGCAGCGACGACAGGAAAAGCAGTTGGGAGCGTGGCATCACGCGGGAACGTGGGCGAGGAGGGGTTTATGTCTGCGAGTTGCTGTCTTTTCGCTGAGGCTGGACGCGGGCTGCTGGCCTGCTAGGGTCGGCCGATGGACTCAATCTGGACGGATAAAATCGTGATCGTCACCGGCGGCGGCGGTGGCATGGGGCAGGCGGCGGCGGCGCGTTTTGCCAAGGCGGGAGCGCGGACTTTTGTCTTTGGCCGGACGCTGGAGTCGCTGCGGGAAACCGCGGAGTTGGATGCGAACATCACGCCGGTCGTTTGCGATGTGGCGGACAGCGCGAGTGTTGCAGCGGCGATGGAAACGGTGCTGAAACACGGGGCTCCTTTGGCGCTCATTCACACTGCGGGCATCAACACGCCGGACCGTTTTCTGACGCACGCGGACCCCAGCCGCATCGCTTCGGAAGAAAGCTGGCGCAAGGTCATGGACATCAACGTGCTGGGCGTGGTGAACATGATTCAGGCGGTCGCCAAACCCATGGCTGCCAGCGGTGGCGGGCGCATGGTGGTGGTTTCCTCCACTGCCGGTCATGGTTTTGATTCGTATGCCGGCGTGCCCTACACCGCCAGCAAGTGGGCGGTGCATGGGCTGCTGTTCACCGCGCGCATGCAGCTCAATGCGCATGGCATTGTGTTGTCCGAATACGCTCCCGGCGAGGCCAACACGCCGATCGTGGACAAACGCCCTGTGCTGCCCACACCCGAGCATCGCGCCACGATGATCCAGACCGGCGACTGCGCGGACGCGCTCTTTTTTATCGCCAGTCAGGCGCACAGCGTGAGCCTCATCCAGCTCCCGGCCTACCAGCCCTTTGGCGGCATGCCGCCGCAAGTCGCCGCGCCCTGGTTGCGGGGGTTGGAGATCAAACCGGTGTGAGTTTTTTTGGCGGCGCTCCGTGGAGGTCACAGGCTGCCGCCGCGCTCGAAGTCCGGCATCAAACGCACCGGACCGCCGGGGTGGGCGCCTGAAATCAGATCGAGGGTGATTTTGGTCACGCGGCGCGCCCAGTCGCGCGGATCGCTGGCGTAACGCGCCATCTCCGGACTGACATGGCGCAGAAAAGCATCGTCATCGCGTGAGATGACGGCGATCTCGCCGGGCACGCGGATGCCCTCGTGCAGAAGCAGTGTCAGCACGGTCAAGGCATGCGCTGAGCGGGCGACGAGAAAACCATCCACCGGCTGGCGGGATTGGAAGGCGGCGCGCACGGTTTCGCACAGGCTTTTGCGCGAGCCATCGTGGCGCAGGATGAGAGGCGTTGTGGTTTTGCCGGCGAACGCCTGGCAAAAACCTTCTTCGCTTTCGAGATCGCCGGGCGCGCGCGAGTCGGGAAGCACGAGCGCCAAACGCTGTCTGCCGCGGCCCAGCAGCAAACCGGCGGCGTGGCGGCAGATGGCGCGGTAGTCGAGATCGATGGAGGGCAAATCGACGCCGGCATAGGTGGAGCCAACCACCAGACAGGGCAGTCGTTGTTGCGCGAACCATTGCTGCATGCGTGCTCCTGAAAGATAGAGCAGCCAGACCGCTCCAGCACCCTGGCTGGTCAACTGACTCAGGGCTTGCTCGCCGCGCGCGTTGAAGGCGGCGCGCCTCACCACGAGTTCCAGAAAATGCCCGGCGGCGGCCAGTCGCTCGCGCAACTCATCGATCCAGCACACCATCAGCGGCGGCATTTCACGCAAGGGAACGGGGCTGAGCAGGTTGACCTGGCTGGTCTGCCGCGCCGGTTTTTCAGGCGCGGATAAAATGACGGTGGGCCGCCCATGCTGGATTTTCAGCAAGCCTTCGGTTTGCAATTGCATCAGGGTGGCGCGCAGGGTGGGGCGGCTGACGCCGATTTGATCGGCAAGCACGCGTTCGCCGGGGAGATGGCCGCTCCAGGCGCCCGCCTGCAATTCGCGCCGCATCAATTCGGCTACCTGGCTGATAAGAGACTGACGCTGGACTCGGGCGCGCATGAGACGAAGTCCAATGCTAAACGCCGCTCGATTTCTGGTCAAGCCTGCTTACCAGATAGCTGCCACCTCAACGGCCTGTTGTGGCATCACGAAAACGGCTCCACCATCGCCGCTCCGATCCATGAAACCATTTCTCTTCATCACTTTGTTTTTGGCCGCTGGCAGCAGTTTGTTGAATGCGCAAACGGATCGTCTGATTGAGGCCGACATCTGTGTGTATGGCGGAACCAGCGGCGGGGTCGTGGCGGCGGTGCAGGCGGCGCGCATGGGAAAAAGCGTGGTGCTGGCGGAGCCGGGCGCGCATCTCGGCGGCATGACCAGCGGCGGGCTCAGCGCGGTGGACATCGGCGATCCGCGCAGTGTCGGCGGCATTGCGCGCGAGTACTTCACCCAACTGGCCGCCACGGTTGGCGTCGAACTGGCCTGGGACAAGGAGTTCAAGGCGGAGGGCGGCGGCCCGGCCACGGGCGGCGCTTATGCGATCGAGCCGCACCAGGCGGAGCAGCTCTTTCTCAACATGGCGCGCGAAGCGGGAGTGAATCTGCAGTTTAACGCCAAGCTCGCAGGGGCAAAAACGGAGGGCGCCCGCATCGTCGAACTCGCCATGGAAGACGGGCGTGTGCTGCGCGCGCGCATGTTCATCGACGCCACGTACGAGGGCGACTTGATGGCGGCGGCAGGTGTGAGCTACACGCTCAAGCGCGAGGCCAACACGAAGTATGGCGAGTCGATGAATGGCATCATTTACCAGGAGAAGTACAAACCGCGCGCGACGCATCTCAAACCCGGTCCGCACGGCCGCGTGCCTGACGGGCAGGGCGTTTGGGATCGCGACTTTCCGCTCGATCCGTACGTGGTGAAGGGCGATGCAAGCAGAGGCCTGCTGCCGCTGCTCAGCGCAGGCGAGCCCGGCGTGCCGGGCGAGGAGGCGGAGGGGGTGCAGGCCTATTGCTATCGCCTTTGTCTGACCACGAATCCGGACAACCAGATCCCGATCGCGCCGCCGGCGGATTACGATCCGAAGCGCTACGAATTGGTGGCGCGCTTCATCGAGGCCTGCCTGGCGATCGGCGATGAGATGGACCTGCGCTGGTTTTCCAAACACGATCCACTGCCGAACGACAAGTGGGATTTCAACACCGCCACGTTCGGCGGCAACCTGCCCGGCGCGAGCTGGGCCTGGCCGGAGGCGAGCTACGCGGAGCGGGAGAAGATCGCGCAACTGCACGAGGACTACCATCGCGGCTTGCTGCATTTTTTGGCCACCGATCCCCGCGTGCCGGAAAATGTGCGCAAGGACATGGCGCGCTTCGGTTTGCCGAAGGACGAGTTCACGGACAATGGCGGCTGGCCGCATCAGATCTACGTGCGCGAGGCGCGGCGCATGGTGAGCGATCTGGTCATGACCGAGCACCACACTTTTGGCCGTGAGATCGCGGCGAAGCCGGTCGGGCTGGGAAGTTACGGCACGGACGTGCATGAAATCCGGCGCATCGTGAAAGATGGCGTCGTCACCCGGGAGGGCAAGATCGCTTCTGGCCGCGAGGGCGCGCCGCCTTACGCGATCGGTTACGACGCCATTGTGCCCAAGCGCGCCGAATGCGGGAACCTGTGGGTGACCTTCGCCTTGAGCGCGAGCCACACGGCCTTTGCCAGCATTCGCATGGAACCGGTGTTGATGGTGACCAGCCAGTCCGCCGCCACGGCCGCCAGCCTGGCGATCGATGACGGCGTCGCTGCGCAGGACGTGAATTACGACAAGCTGCGGCTGCGCCTGGAGCAGGATCACCAGGTGCTGGAGTGGAAGAAATAGCCTGAGGGGGTCTGCCGGCATGGAATTGCAGCAGCGTTGTTTTGGCGAGCCGGCGGGTCCGCGCCTGCTGATCACCGCCGGGGTGCATGGTGATGAGTTCATCCCCATGCTCGCCGTGCGCGAGTTGATCCGGCTGTTTGAAACGGACGCGGTGCCGCGCTCCGATTTGCGCGGACAGGTGACCCTGGTGCCGGTGGTGAACGAGTCGGCCTTCCGGCTCGGCAGGCGCTGCGGCGAGGATGGATTGGATTTGGCGCGGACATGCCCTGGACGCGCCGATGGCAGCATCACCGAGCAGACGGCCCATGCGCTGAGCCGGTTGATTCGGGAGGCGGATTTTTACGCCGATTTGCACACCGGCGGCACGGAGTTTTGCGTGTGGCCGCTGGCGGGTTACGTGTTGCATCCACAGGCGGAAGTGCTGAAGCAGCAGCGCGCGATGGCGCGCGCCTTTGGGTTGCCGCTGGTTTGGGGCACCTCCGCTGAGCTGGATGGACGCTCGCTGTCGGTGGCACGCGACGCGGAGGTGCCGGCGATTTACGTCGAGTATTTCGGCGGCGCGCTGGAGTCGGTGGGAGACGCGGGCGCCTGGAGCGCACCACCCGGCCGGGAGCAGGTGGAGCGAAAAGGAGAGCTGCACCCGATGGTCGCGGGCTGCCTGAATTTGATGCGCCATCTCGGCGTGCTGGCGGGCGCTGCGAAGGCGCATGAGCCGGAAGTGATCGAGGACAGCCGTCCGCAATCGGGGCACATGCAAATTTGCCATCCCTCCCCGTTGGACGGCTTTTTCCAGCGTGCGGTTGCGGCGGGCGACTGGGTCACGGCGGGACAGCCGCTGGGCTGGGCGAGCGATATTCTGGGAGAGGTGCGCAGGCCGGTGCCGGCGGAGCTAAGCGGACGGGTGGTGACCTTGCGCTGGCACCCGCGGGTGAATGCCGGAGACGCCACCGCGGTGGTGGCCGCCAACTCGCCTTGAGCCTTTGCCCGGCTTAGTGAGATTGCGGCTGCTGGTTTGCCTGGAAATTGCCTTGACCGGGCTCCGGCGTGCCTGGATAGTGCGCGCCTCCCCCAAGCAAGAATCCCCCCGGACTGGCGGGTTCCCCCAACCCTCCGAGCCGCTTAGGAACATGGCGAAGCCAGCCCTCAAACCAACGAGCCCATCCACATCCGGTGATGCCGCTGCCAACGGCGCGCAGCCGGAGCGCGCGCCTGCGGCACCACGCCGCCGGGGCAGGCCGCGTAAAAATGCGGAGCCTGTCGTGAGCGCGCCGGTGGTGGTGTCGGCTGATGGCCAGCCGGTCAAACGCAAGCGCGGGCGTCCGCCCAAAAATGCCCGGCCGGAGGCGCCGGCGGTCATGCTGGAGGACATCCATGCGCCGGAGGTGCAGGCTTGTCTGCGCGACTTGATCCGTCTGGCCAAGGAGCAGGACCACCTGACCTGGGACGATTTCAACGAAACGCTGCCGCCGGGCGGGGTGACGCCGGATTTGATGGACGAGATCCTCGCCCGTCTCAACACCCTGGAAATCCGCGTCGTGGAGGCTGCCGAGGTGGAGCGGCCGCCCGCGGCCGCGGCGCCGGCCATCAGCGTCCGCGCGCGCGCTCCGAGCAGCGAGGAGTCTGGGCCAAAACTCGATCAGCTGGACGACCCGGTGCGCATGTATTTGCGGCAAATGGGCCAGGTGCCCTTGCTCACTCGCGAGCAGGAAATCCAAATCTCCAAGCGCATCGAAAAAGCGGAGGGCCAGTTGCTGCAATGCCTGCAGGACGTGGGTTTCGTCGGCGAGACGCTGCTGGGCTTGGCGGAAAATTTGGCCAATGGCCTGGAGCGTTTTGACCGGCTGGTCATCGATCGCAAGACAGAGGAGCGCGATCTTTATTTTCGCAGGCTGCCGCAGTTGGTCGCACAAGCGCGCGAGGCCTTTGACAAGGCTGCCGAGGCCTTTGTGGCCTCCCGCGACGCACCAGCCAAGAAAAAGGAGGCTGCCAATGAGGCGTTCGCGGCGGCCAAGGCCGCCTTCTTCAAGTTTTGCGGCAAATTTTACTTCAAGCAGAAGATCAACGAGGATCTGGTCGCGCTCATGCAGTCGCGGCTGGAGTCGTTGAAAACGCTGCAGCAGCAGGTCTCCGATGATCCAGGCAATCAAGTCGCCTCCGAGTCGCTGGCGCAATTTGAGCAGGCGGCGTGGCAGACGACGGGCATTTACCCGCAGGTGGTGGCAGACGCGCTGATGTGGGAGAACGAGTCCACACGCGCCAAGACTGAGATGATCGAGGCCAACCTCAGGCTCGTCATTTCCATCGCCAAAAAGTACACCAATCGCGGACTGAGTTTCCTCGACCTCATCCAGGAGGGGAACATGGGTTTGATGCGCGCGGTGGAAAAATTCGAATACCGGCGCGGCTACAAGTTTTCGACCTATGCGACTTGGTGGATCCGCCAGGCCATCACTCGCTCGATCGCCGATCAGGCGCGCACCATCCGCATTCCGGTGCACATGATCGAAACCATCAACAAGCTGATGCGCGTGCACAAGCAGTTGCAGCAGGAGATGGGGCGCGACCCAACGCCGGAGGAGATCGCGGAGGAGATTCATTTGCCGATTGACCGCGTGCGCACGGTGCTGCGCATGGCGCAGCAACCCGTTTCCCTGCAAACCAAGGTGGGCGAAACCGAGGGCGACACTGAGTTCGGTGATTTCATTGAGGACAAAGAGGCCTCCAATCCAATGGAGACCACCGCGATGAACCTGCTGCGCGACAAGCTGCGCGACGTGCTCGACACCCTCAATCCGCGCGAGCGCGAGGTGCTTGAGCAGCGTTTCGGTTTGTCCGACGGCGCGGGCCGCACGCTGGAGGAAGTGGGCAAACAATTCCAGGTGACCCGCGAGCGCATCCGCCAGATCGAAGCCAAAGCCCTGCGCAAGCTGCGCCATCCGACACGCATCCGCAAACTCGGCGGCTTTTTTGGCGGTTCGTAAAACACCCGCTTGGCAACCCGCGCCGCCGCGCCAAGCTTGGCGGCATGAAAGCGTGTCCGCTCCTCTTGTGTGCTCTTTTCAGCGGCTGGCTGGCCGCCGCAGACCATGAACCTTCCGCTGCGATCACGGCGGCTTTGCCTGAAATCGAGCGCTGCTTCGCGGATTACCAGATCGACGCGCAGTTGCCCGGCTTGGTTTACGGTATTGTCGCGGATGGCCGGCTGGCACACCTTGGCGCGGGCGGCGTGCGTGACTTGGAGAGCCGCGAACCAGTCACGGGCGACAGCGTTTTTCGCATCGCTTCGATGACCAAGGCATTCACCGCCTTGAGCGTTCTGCGTTTGCGTGACGAGGGCAAACTGCGGCTGGACGACCGCGCGGACGCGCATGTGCCTGAGATGCATGCCTGGCCGCGCGCGACTCCCGACAGCCCACCGATCACAGTGCGCGATCTGCTGCATCACACGGCGGGTTTGGTGACGGATGACCCCTGGGCGGATCGCCAGGAGGACATGAGTGAGGAGGATTTCAGCGGTCTGCTTGCGGCCGGTGTGCCGTTCACGCGCGCCACCGGCACGGCGTTCGAGTACTCGAATCTGGGCTATGCGATCCTTGGCCGCATTGTCGCCAACGTTTCAGGTGCTTCATACACGGAACAGGTGAGGACAACATTGTTGCAGCCGCTGGACATGGCTTCATCCGGCTTTGAAATCACTGTGGTGCCGCCGGCTCAACGCACCTTGGGTTATCGCTGGGAGGAGAATCGCTGGAAGCGGGAACAGGATTTGTCCCAGGGAGCGTTCAGCGCGATTGGCGGTTTGTGCACCAGCGCCAATGACTACGCGCGCTGGGTCGCGTTTTTGCTGAGCGCCTGGCCTCCAGGAGAGGCGGGGGTGAATGAGGTGGATGTGGCGGCGCGAGCTTCCGTGCGCGAACTGGGCCAGGGCTATGGGAATCCGCGCTTGCGACCACGTTACGGTCGCAACGTCAACGAAGCGCCGCCCATGGCGCTCATCTATGGCATGGGCTTTCTTGTGGGGCAGGATCGCGATCTCGGAAAGGTGTTGTTCCACAGTGGCGGTTATCCGGGCTACGGCTCGCATCTGCTCTTGCTGCCTGAGGCGGGCGTGGGTGTCTTCGCTTTTGCCAATCGAACCTATTCGGGGCCGTCCGCTCCGGTTTGGGATGCGGCCATGGTGCTGCGCAAACACGGCGCGCTGGTGGCGAAAACCATCGCGGTCACCTCGGAACTCGCCGCGGCTTACGAGGCGGCGGGGCGCGTGTTCGAGACCGGGGATATTCAGTCGGCAGCCGGGATGCTGGCGATGAATTTTTTCCTCGACCGGGATGCGGCGCTGTGGAATGCCGAGATCTCGCGTTTGAAAGCTCAATGTGGCGATTGCGACACCCGGTCAGCGATCACAGCGACTGGCTCGTTGTCAGGGCAATTCGAGTGGCGCGGACCGACAGGCCGTCTCAGTGGCAGCTTGCTGCTCTCGCCGACGCAGCCGCCCAAAATTCAGGCGCTGCGTTTGGAGGTGGTGGAGCCGTGACCGGATGCGCGCGAGCCGGAAGTGCTTTTGTTGGAGTGATAGACAAAATCGTGATGGTCATCCGTCTTCCATTGCAAGTCCCGCATCATCATGCCGCCAATCGAACTTGCCCGCCTCTACGACACGCACGCGGCGGGTCTTTACCGGTTGCTGTTGCGCTTGGCTGGCTCGGAGGCTGATGCTCGCGACCTGCTGCAGGATTTGTTCGTGAAGCTGGCTCGGCAGGGAACGGGGCAAAACTGCGCGCATGAGCGCGGATACCTGTTCTGTCTGGCCCGGAACTTGGCCATCGACTGGCTGCGGCGGCGGCAGACGGCCGCGCGGGTGGATGACAGGTTGCGCTCGGAGGCCTTGGAGGTGACGCCGCCTAACTACTCAAGTGAGAGGGACGACGAGCTGTTGATTGCCGCTCTCGATGCGCTGCCGGTGGAACAGCGCGTCGTCGTGCACCTGCGCATCTGGGAGGAGATGACCTTTGAGGAACTCGGCCAGGCCCTTGAAATTCCGCCCAACACTGCTGCCAGCCGCTATCGCTACGCCCTGGAAAAACTGCGCGCCCAGCTCGCGCCACCCGCCAAAACGACATGCAAAACCTGAACGACATTGAAAACCGATTGCGCCGCATCGCAGGCAAACCGCCGCCACCGGGCACGGCGCCGGTTTGGCGTGAGATCATCCTGAGCAACGCGGTTCATGCAGCAACCGCCAGACAGCACTCATGGCAAAGCCGCGACTGGCTGCCGCCGAGCTGGCTGGCCGCCAGTTGGGTGGTGCTCGGTCTTGCCGCGCTGTTTCTGCGAATGAACATGCCTGTTTCGCAGGTGAACGAACGGCTGGCAAGGCGGCCCGGCCAATGGCCGGTGGACGGCCCAGCCTTGCTGGCCCTGCGCGCGCATTTTCAACTCCAAAGCGATTTTTATGAGGGCCGCTGACTCCAGTCATTTAGTAGCCAGTGCTCCCTTTAAGCGACGTCGTTCTTGGTGGCGGCGTTTGTTGGTTGTCAGCTCTTGGGGGGCGATCTCCCTGGCCGTCATTTTTGCCCTGGTTTGGCAGTGGCTCAACTGGAGCGGCGCCCGCCGTCTGGCTGCGGCCAAGGCGCAACTGGAAGCCGCAGACGAGACGCTGGATGTGCGCGAACTGTTTCCTGAAGCAGTGCCGGCGGAGCTGAACTTTTGTGCCACTCCTGCATTGAAGGATTTGGCGTTGCTGCTCGATGAGGGCCGCTCTGACGACGAGACAGACCGCAAACGCGAGCGGCTAAAGAGTCTGGCTCTTCCGGAAGAAAGAGCCGGCATGAAACCTCCAAAATCCTCCACTGTAGGAAAACCATTGGATGCCGAGGCCTGGTTGAAATGGCTGGGCTTGGAATTCGCTGAGGGGCAATCTGCGCCGGAACAGTTGTTGAAAGCTTTGAGCAGGGACTTCGAATTGGAGGCGGAACTGGCCGCCGCCCTCGACCGGCCGCATGCGCAGTGGACGCCAGCGTGGGCAGACAAAAAGCTGCCCGACCTCTTCTTTGGGATGCAGTATCCGCATTACCAATACCTGAGGCCTCTGGTCAGTTACTATGCGCTGCGGGCTGCTGCGGCTGCTCAAGCAGGAAACGCTGTCTTCGCTCATCAATGCGCGCGAGTACTTTTACGTTTCGGCGAAGCTTCATCACAGGACCCGTTTCTGATCGGCATGGTCATGTCTCAGAATCACCTGTCCCAGGCCCGCAGAGCAACCTGGGAAATTTGTCGCGTGCAGGCTGGTTCAGCCGAAGATTTTGCCCTGCTCGAGGGCGAGCTGGGAAGATGGAGCTTTAAGGAGCAGTTGTTGGCCGCGTATCGGAGCGAAATGTGCGCCGGAGTGCAGGCGGTTGAATGGGCCAAACTCAACGGTTTGCAGCATCTTTCTGGATCCTCCAGGGAGGCGAGTTCCGCATGGCACTGGTCAAGCCTGGTTCCCGGCGGATGGGTGGATGCCAATGCGGCTTCGATCATCGAACGCTATCAAGAGCAAGTGATTGGCCCTCTGCTTCACGCTGCCTCCGATTTCCAATTGCGCCACACCAGGCTGGAGGAACTCATCAAAGGCATGAGCCGTCTGCCCTGGTCTGATGACATGTTCGCCCGATTGATTTTTCCAAGTGTCTTGGCGTTCGAGAACGACATTCTTCGCGGGCAATGCCAGCAACAAATGGCCGTGATTGCGTGTGCTCTGGAGGCGCATGCCCTGCGTCACGGGATTTATCCAGCCACGCTTGACGATCTCGCCTCGATCAATGCTTCTGCTTCTCCGTCGAATCCCTTCAATGGCGAGCCTTGCCGGTATGAGCGCACGGCGAATGGTCGTTACCGGCTTTGCTTTTTGGTGCCGGAGGATAAGGGGGGGAGTGATGAAGAAATGGTGTGGGAATATCCTTGACCGGCGGATGCGGTGTCCGCTCAATCGTCGGGCAAAGGAATTGTCCGTTTTTCCTGCGCGCTTTGAAACGCGGTATCGACGATCTGCTGGCCGAGCCGGGAGATGTCCAGGGTCAGCGGGCCGATCAGGGGCGCGCCTGTTTCGAGGTGATGCAGCATGTGCTCGATGGGGTTGCGGTTGGGCGCGCTCAAAATGTCCACGGGCACCTCGAAGCCCTCAGGCCGTTCGCGTGTCTGCACGCGGATGGCGGGCTCGTAGTCGCAGCAGGAGATCGTGCCGTCGGTGCCTTTCAAAACAAAGCCGCACTTGGGCTGCGGCTGGTGCGTCCAGGGGTCGGTGAAGGTGCCCCAGCGGGTTTCGGATTTGCTCAGGCCGCGCTCGTAACGGATCACCGCCACGGCGTGCTCGTCCACTTCCAGTTCTTCCGCGCGATGCCAGGCGCAGGTGACCTCCAGCGGAACCTGGCCGCCGAGATGCCAGGAGCCGAGCGTGGCGCCGTAGCCCATGTAGTCGAGCAACGAGCCGCCGCCCTGCGCGGCGCTGTAAAACCAGCTTGCGGCTTTCATGGCGGCGGTGGGTTCCTGCTCGGTCTTATCGGCGCCGTGATAGAGCGGGCCGCGATTGCCGCCGTGGTGATGAAACTCCAGGACCTCGCCAATGACGCCTTCTTGAATCAAACGATGCGCGGTCTGCTGGCCGGCATCCCAGACCAGCGGCCAGTTGACGATCAACTCCTTGCCCGTCTCGGCCATCGCCGCGATCATCGCATCCGCCTCCGCCAGGCTGCCGGCGAAGGGCTTTTCCATGAGGATGTGCACGCCGAATGGGGCCACTTTTGCCACCCACTCGCCATGACGCGAGGCGGCCGGGCAGAGGATGACCAGGTCGGGCCGGGTTTGCTCCAGGCAGGTGCGGTAATCGGTGAAGACTTGGCTGTCGGCGAGATTGAAGTGACGCCGCGCCGAGTCCATGCGCTCCAATTGCTCATCGGCGATGCCGGCAATCTCCGCCGCCGGGTGCTCAAACACCATGCGCAGCAGATCGCCCATGTGAAAATGGTCGAAATTGATGCCCGCGATGCGCCAGCGTTTCATGGCCGGTATCAGGGATGCTGGATCAATGCGCCGCTCCTGATGGCGCTTTGAATTCCGCCGGGCCGCGCGTGGGCGGACGGAAGAAGAAGGCCATCAGAATGATGCCGGCGAGCGCCATGCCGGTGGGCACCAGGAAGAGCTGATGCCAGTCGGTGACTCCATCCACGGTCAGGTGGTCTTTGACGGCGATGAAGAAGAAGCTGGCCACCACCATGCAGCCCAGGATCAGCATGTTGAACAAACCTTGAGCGCTGGAGCGCACGTCCTTCGGAAACACCTCGTCCACAAAGATGTAAACCGCCGCGAAGAAGAAGGCGTAGCAGATGCCGTGCAGCACCTGCACCGCGATGATGATGCCCTCGAGATCTGGCATGAACGCGAAAACAGCGAAGCGGGCGGCGTGACCCACGACCCCGAAAATCATCGTCCACTTCCAGCCCAGCTTGGCCAGCACCTTGCCCAGGATCAGCATCGCCACGATCTCGGCCACCTGGCCGATGCTCATGACGACCATGCTGAGGTTGGCGCCGATGCCAACGCGCTTGGTCAGGAACTCGTCCGCCATCACGAAGTAACCGTTGTGAATGGTCGAGTCGATGAAGGTGACGATGAACAGCACAAACACGAAAGGCGTCTTCAGCATCTTCATCGCCTTCAACCAAGCCAGGCGGTCCTCGGCTTTCACGTCCCTCTTCGGCGGGGTGTGCGGCAGCGCAAACCAGCTAAAGGCGGCGAGGGCAAAGGAGATGGCCGCGGCGACCAGGAAGATGGTGCGTGTTTTTTCCACGGAGGCCTCCGCATCCATGAGCAGGATGAAAGGCCAGCTCACGACGATCCAGCCGATGGTGCCGCCCATGCGCACGAAGCCAAACTCCTTGGCTGGATCCTGCAGGTTGGCGAAAGCCAGCGAGTTGCCGACGGCGATGGTGGGCACGTAAACCAGGTTGTAGATGGCGAAGCAGATGAAGAAGGGCCAGAACGAGGTTTGATAAGCGGCCCCGATGAGCGCCAGCCCGCCAATGATGTTGCTAACCGCCAGGAACTTCTCCGCGGCAAAATGGCGGTCCGCCATCTGATTGCTGAAGAACATGCCAACCAATGAAGCCAGCCCAAACAACGAGCCAGCGAGCTGGATCTGCCAGGAGCTGAACTGCAGCATGCCCATGTAAGGGAAGATCTTCGGTTGCCAGGCGCCCCAGATGGCAATCTGGAGCAGCATCATGATAAACAGGCGGTTGCGGATGGACTTGGTCTGGGAGCTCATGCGGGAGGAGGGAAGCGCGGAGTTTGAGCGCTGAAGGTGATGATGAGAAGCACAAAATAACGCCATTGACGGGCGCCTGTTGCGCTCATCTGCGCGCTTTCGAACCGCGCCCGATCACTTGCGCCTCCGGTCTGTGAGTCGATCAGGGACTGATGGCCGGCCGTACGAGCCCTTGTGATAAGCGGGTTAGGGCCGTTGCGCCTCTTTTTCCGCAGGCGCTGGCAACACCTGAGCCATTTGTTCCGGAGAGAGTTCGAACTCCACTGTGCCGCGTTCCTCGGCATGCCAAAGGCTGGCGTTTTGACCGTCTATCCATTCGTTGAGCGTGCGCTGAAGGAGCACCTCCTGTTCCCTCGGCATCCACAGGCGGATCTCGAAGCCCTGGTTTTCATTGGTCTGCCAGTAGCGGCTGTGATCGCGATAGGAGGCGTAGCGTCCGGCGCGCTGCACGAGAGGCAGGGGCAAGGCATCGTTCTCCTGCAAATACTGATCCTCAAGCACCAAGAAAAAATTGTCGCTCAAGTCACGGCCGCGAACGTGGGGGTGGCGGTGGGAATCGACTGAAAGCACAGCGGAGGAGAGGCGGTGGGCGCGGCCGTGCATCTCCCAGGCGTCGCGGAGCCAGACGTAGGCATTGAATTCCAACCGCAGTCCGGGGCGGATGAGGAACTCGTTCTCCTGCGTCCAAAACTGCCGGAAGGGCAGCGTGGCGACGCGCTTCATCTCATGCACGACCAGCCGCAAGCGCCAGGGGCGTGTGATGGCTTCCTCGCGCTGCAAACGAAGCGTCTGCAGCACCGCGTCGAGCGATTTGCGGCCATCGTACAGGGTGTCATTGCTGATCTGTTGCCGCCAGAGCACCGCCGGCTCGTAGTGTTTGAAAAGCGCACGCGTGTGATCGCTGTGAAGCCAGGCGTCGCCGCCACGGTTGTTGGGTGTCAGGTCGCTGTAGCTGCCTTCAGGCGGCCAGGGCGCGCCTTCGTTGAGGGGCGCGAATTCGATGATGCTGACGACCTCGTCTTTGCCAAGCCCGGTGACACGCAAAGTGGGCCACAGGCGGCGTCCTGGAGTTTTGTCGTCTGGCTCCGCCTTCCCAACCTGCAGATTGAGTTTCGAGGCATTCGCATAGCTCAGCGGAGTCGGGGTGATCCAGTTGGTCCGCCAGGCATGGGCAATCAAGGGCGCGGCAGCCAAGGTTGCGATCAGCCCGCAGGCAGCCAGCCAGCGCCGCCGCGGCACGGTGCCGGTCCACCAGGCAGCCAGCAAACCCGCCAGTGCGACCAGAGCCGCCACCAGGCTGCCGCAGAGTTCCAGATGATGCTGTTCCAGGGTGATTTTGGCTGGCTCCGCATACCTCTCCTGCATGGCCAGCCACACGCCGGCGCCGATGACCGTCAGCACAGCCAGCGCGATCACTTGACGCGAGGTGGCTGCCAGCGTGGTCAGAGCGCCCGCAATTCCGCACACCAGGGCACCCGTCAGCATCACCGCGCCTGTCATGGCCAGCCACTGGGTGCTGCCCAGGCCAAATCCCAGCCAACCGGTTCCAACCACGATGGTGGCAGGCAAAATCACCGCGCCCAGCAAAAAGAGAAGCTTCCCGCACCAGAGCGCTTGCTGACCGACTGGCCGGGTCAGACTGAAAGTGTCCGTGTTGGAGGGCGCGTCGGCGCTGACGCAGCGCCACGTCAAGGCGGCTGCCAGCATGGCGGTGGCGGCTTCCAGCCACAGCCCAAGATTGGCGATGGACAGCCTGGAGAACACAGCCTTCACCTCGTAGGCGTGATCCCATTGACGCAGCACGAGCACCAGCAGCCACAACGCGGCCAAACCGGCCTGATGCCGCCATTCCGTGCGGCATTGATGAAAAACACGGACGAAGAAGGGAGCTGCATTCATGGCTGGCGAAACTTCCAGGCTCGTTTTTCAGGCACGTATTCGAAGTCGCTCACCTTGAGGCGGCGGAACAACGGCCATAGCTCGTGAGCCGGCATGCGCTTCTTCCAGAAGTCACTGCCGTCGGTGTTGAGCAAAGCCGGAAAAGGGTAATAAGCATTCCCCGGTGGCAGATCGCCGGCGATGGCCAGCCAGCGCAGGCAGAGGTCAAAAGCCTCAACGGAGCCGAACTCCGCGGCGCGGCTCAGCGAGGATGCTTTGTTGTGGGAAGGAACCACCACCACGAGATCGTCGAATTGCGAACGGATGAGGGCTTCGACCGCAGGTTTGGTTTCCGGCAGTTGGTCCAGGGCTCGAACGATGTTTCCATGAAAGTCGTTGCGGGCTTCGGCCAGCAATCTGGCGGCCGCGTCTTCATCATCCTTCCAGGCGATCAGCAATAGCTGCGCTCCGGGAAGCAGCGCTGGGCTGGAGAAGATGCGCGGCTTGAGCCGTTTGGCGGCGTCAGACCAGCCTTTTTTCAGCACCAAGTCAGCCAGCATGACCTGATCCAGGGCGCGGTCGATCAGCGCTTCCCGCTGGTCTTCGGTCACGTAGCGCTCAAGCTGGTTGCTCGGTGGTTTGTTTGTCCAGCCCGGCCAGTTTTGCGCGCGCAGGTTGAGCATGAGCGGCAGGTGATGACGCCCCAACGGTTCGAAGGCCTGGGCGATGGAAGGGTGCGCGGCGGGCGTGTACACCGCATTGGTGACTGATGCCGCGGTGAACAGGTCGTAAACATAACGCCGTGCTTCGTTCTCGGAGCTTTCGCTGGTCGGTGGTGTCATGGCAGCCACTCGTTCCTCAAAGGCTTTTACCACACGCCCGGCGTACAATGCCTTCTCCTCCCGCCAGGAAAGGTCGTTGCCGTAGTTCGAGGGAAAATCCTTCAAACGGAACTCGGGCGATTTCCAATGGGCCTCGCTTTGGCCGAGGAACTGGCTGCGCAGCAAAACGAGATGGGCCTGGGAAACTTCAACACCGGTTGGCTCGCCATCGGAATGATTAAAAAGGTGCTCCCAGGCCAGATCGATTTGCCGGTGCCGCCAGCCGGTGTGCTCTCCGCGTTCGCTCACCACGGCGGTTTTGGCCGGTTTCAGCCGGACGAGGCGCTGCCGCGGCAGATGCAGCAGGATGGCATGGCCATTCTGAGCGTCCCAATGCGAGCGAGACTCCATGCGCAGCGAAACCGTGAGCGCGCCCGGCTGCGGTCCTTCCGCTGCCGCCACACGCAGGATTTCCCAGCGCACGTCCGCGCACTCGCCCCGTGCTCCGGCCGTCACCGGCAGCTCCAGCGCCACGTCACGCTGATACCAGTCCACCTCGAAGTCGCTGGCGATGGTCAGCGGCTCGTCGAACTTCGGAGGCGGAGTCGAGAAAACGGCGAGGCGGGTATTCGGCTGTTCGTTCAGCGTCCATTTGGGGTAGTATTCGTCGCCGCTCACGAGCAACGTTCCCTTGGGGAAAAAGTCCCGCAGGTTGTGGTCGCCGCGTGACACCTCCTCCTGTGGCGTTTCGAAGGGCGAACGGCGCTCGGTGTTCTCGTCCGTTCGCGAGTTTCCTGCTTGGCTCAATTCACTGCGCCGTGGGCGGAACACGACATGTACCCCGGCTTCATGGGTTTCAGCGGCGATTTCAGAGGTCAACCTCGGGCCGTAGCTCGCTGGCAATTCATCAAAGCGAGCTCGGGACAGGTTGACGTCATACTCCAATCCGGGCGCCAGTTTTTGCACCAAGGCTGGATCCCGTGCCACCGGTGGCGAGTCTGCCCAAGCCCAGAAACGCGCCGTGATCAGCCCCGCGTTTGCGGCCAGCATCGTCAGCACCAGACGCCGCCGGAAGGTGAAACCTCGTGTCAGATGCAGCCAGGCTACGAGACCGGACAGAACCGCAAACACCGCCCATCCCGCCGCCAGCCCGGGCCAGGTTTGATTGAAACTTGGCGAGAAGTTCCACCATGCCCCGCTGGCGACGTCCAGGACTTTTGACATCACCACCACGATCAGAGCCAGGGCGAACAACGCTTGCCAAATCTCGCCGCGCTTCCAAAGCACCAGCGCGGGCAGCAGCCAGGCGGTGAAGCCGGCGGCAAAGCAGAAACGCTCCCACATGCCGCGCAATACATCGGCTGAGGGCCGGCCGGAGATGGCCAGATACAACCCGTTTTGCAGCACCACCGGCAGCACGATCAGCAGCAGCCAGATCAGCAGGCGCGCCGTCCAGTATGTCCGCGCCGGCAGGGGGCGTGTGCCGATGAAACTCCGGTCCGTTCCCGGCCGGTCCTCAGGGCAGGAAAGCAGCAACGAGAGGCCGCTGAGCAACACGGCGACAGGCAGATACGCCAGCCAGTCCGGCGCGGGCACACCGGCGCGCATGGGCAGCAGCCACTCCAGGTTGACGGCCAGTTCAAATCCCAGCAGCGCCAGAAAGGCGAGCCAGCGCGGCCGCAGGTAGCGATGCTCTTTGCGAAAGTGATGCCAGACGAGGTTCATGGCTCAGTTCCCTTCGAGGCGGTAGGCGCGGGCCAGGGCGACGAAAATCTCGCGCAGGCTCATCGAGCGAATTTGCGGCGGTTGCGCGTCCGGAATGGCTTCGCGCAGGGCTGCGGTCAGGGATTCATCGCTGGTAAAACCGCTCGCGGTGAAGCGCAGCGTGCGCCCGGCCTGCTCGGCATGCAGCCAGCCGGCCGGCAGATTCAATGGCGCCTTCGCCTCGTCAGGCAGCACCGTCTCGATGGCGCGAAAGCGGCTCTGCAGGCTGTCGCTCGTTTCATCGAGAGCGAGTTTGCCGCGATTGATGATCGCCACGCGATCCGCGAGCCGCTGCACTTCCTCGATGTCATGCGAGGACACAAAAACGGTCCAGCCTTCCTGCTCGGTGAGTTCCAGCAGACCGTGGATGAATTCATCACGCACCAGCGGATCGAGCCCGCTGAAGGGCTCGTCGAGAACGACGAGTTTGGGCCGGTAGGCGAGGCTGCTGAGCAGCGCGGCCTTCATGCGCATGCCGCGGGAAAGATCCTTGAGTTTGGCGGCGGCAGGCAGATCGAACTGGCGCAGGAGCTTTGCCTCGAAATCACCATCCCAATTGGGATAAAGCGGCCGGCAGTAGTTGAGGAACTGCCGCACCGTCATCCACAGCGGCAGCTCCATGTTTTCCGACACGTAGCCGATTTGAGTGAACTGCGCGGGGCCGAGCTGGCGCGAGTCGCAGCCAATGACCGTCGCGCCGCCGCGGTCGGGGCGGTGCAGGTTGAGCAGGCACTTGATGGTGGTGCTTTTGCCCGCCCCATTCGGCCCCAGGAAAGCGGTCACTTGCCCCTCGGGCACACTGAGGCTCAAGCCGGCCACGGCCTCGGTGGCGCGAAAGCGTTTGTACAGATTCGTGATCTCGATCATGGGATTATTGCAGGCTTTTGAGGTGGGCAATGACTTGATTGAGCGTGAGATTGAGTTCCGCCGCCTCCTTGAGCAGCGCCCGGCATTCCGGTGTGATCTGCTCCAGCCGTTCGCTGATGCCGGGCTGCGCCGGTTGCGTGACCACCATGCCGATGCCAGGCCGTGAATTGAGCCAGCCGGCGTCTTTGAGTTGCAGCACCACCTTGTGCGCGGTGGTGGGGCTGATTTTGAGTTCCTGGCTCAGCGTGCGCACGCTGGGGAACACATCGCCCGGCTTCATCTGTCCGGTCAGCAGCGCCTTGCGCACCGCCAGCAGGATCTGGTCGGAGACGGGCGTGCCATCTTGGAGCTGGATGGAAAAGGGCAGCATGGCTTGCTGTATGTAGTGTAACAACACAATTGTTACACCGGCAAGCGAAATTTTCCGCCGCTGTTTTGAGCCGGGTTCTTCAACGCTTCTTCGCGCTTCGTTTCGGCTTGCCGTAGCTGACTTTTCGGCGCGCTGCTTCATCTGCGCCGGTGTTCAAACCGGCGCGTTTTTTGAGTTCCTGAACCTGGTCGCGCAGCAGGGCGGCGCGTTCGAACTCCAGCTTCGACGCGGCCTCGGCCATCTCGCCCTCCAACTCGCGGATGACTTCGGTGATGGCATACTCGGTGCCGTCCTCGCGCACCACGCCCTCCTCCACCTCGCGGGCTTTGGCGAACATTTGCAAAGACTCCTGCACGGCCCGTCGCACGGTCTGCGGGGTGATGCCGTGCTTTTGATTGTGCTCCGTCTGCACCTGGCGGCGGTAGCCGGAGACGGCGAGCAGGGACTGGATGCTTTGCGTCTGCTGGTCGGCAAACAGCACGACTTCGCCGCCGACGTGGCGGGCGGCGCGGCCGGCGGTCTGCATGAGGGAGGTCTCGCTGCGCAGGAAGCCTTCTTTGTCGGCGTCGAGGATGCAAACCAGACTGACTTCAGGCAGATCGAGGCCCTCGCGCAGCAGGTTGATGCCGACGAGCACGTCGCAGTCGCCTTTGCGCAGGGAGCGCAGGATTTCGACGCGCTCGATGGCGTCGATGTCGCTGTGCAGGTAGCGGACTTTGAGGCCGATGTCGCGCAGGTAGTCGGTGAGGTCTTCGGCGGTGCGTTTGGTGAGGGTGGTGACGAGCACGCGCTCGCCGCGCTCGATGCGCTGGCGGCAGAGTTCGATGGTCTCGTCGATCTGGCCTTCGAGCGGTTTGATGGTGATGACGGGATCCAGCAAGCCGGTGGGGCGGATGATCTGCTCAACGATGAGGGCTTTGCCGGGCGTGGTGACATCGAAGCTCTCCACGGATTGCTTGCTGCCGGAGACGCGCGGCAGCAATTTGGGCGCGGGCTGGTCGCGGTCGCGCTGGTGCGGGATGTAACCGGCGTTGCCGGCGACGCTGTTTTCGATCTCGAATCGGGCGGGTGTGGCGCTGACGTAGAGCACCTGCGGCACGGCGGCCATGAACTCATTGAACTTCAGCGGCCGGTTGTCGAGCGCGCTGGGCAGGCGGAAGCCGTGCTCGACCAGGACGGTTTTGCGCGATTTGTCGCCTTCATACATGCCGCCGATCTGCGGCACGGTGGCATGGCTTTCGTCGAGGAAGACCAGGAAGTCGTCGGGGAAAAAGTCGAGCAAGGTGCCCGGAGTGGAGCCGGGTTCGCGGCTGGTAAGGTGGCGGCTGTAGTTTTCGATGCCCTGGCAGAAGCCCATCTCCTGCATCATCTCGATGTCATACTCGGTGCGCATCTTGAGGCGCTGGGCTTCCAGCAGCTTGCCCTCTTTTTCAAACACGGCCAGACGCTCATCCAGTTCCGCGCGGATCGCGACGATGGCCTTGCGCAGCTTGTCGCCGGGCGTGACGAACTGCTTGGCCGGATACAGCGTGTAGTGCGGCAGCTTGAGGGTGACAGTGCCGGTGAGCACGTCGATGACCGAGATGCGGTCGATTTCGTCACCAAAAAACTCGATGCGAATGGCCTCCGAATCCAGGTAAGCGGGCACGACCTCGACGACGTCGCCGCGGGCGCGGAAAGCGCCGCGTTTGAGGGTGATGTCATTGCGCTCGTAGAGCATGTCCACGAGCTTGGTGAGAAACAGCTCGCGCGAAATCTGGCCGCCGACTTTGAAGGGCAGCATCATGCCCTCGTAGTCTTCGGGCGAACCCAAACCGTAGATGCAGGAGACGGAGGCGACGACGATGACGTCCTCACGGCTGAGCAGGGCGCCCATCGAGGAGAGGCGGAGGCGCTCGATCTCGTCGTTGATGCTGGAGTCCT
>CAZKMS010000014.1:0-5196 GCA_964553805.1 uncultured Verrucomicrobiaceae bacterium | reverse complement strand
GTAGGCCTCGGGCTGGTAATAGTCGAAGTAGCTGACGAAGTACTCGACGGCGTTGTGGGGGAAGAAGTTCCTGAACTCGGAGTAAAGCTGGGCGGCGAGGGTTTTGTTGTGGCTCATGATGAGCGTCGGCTTGCCGATCTGCTCGATGATGTTGGCCATGGTGAAGGTCTTGCCGGAGCCGGTGACACCGAGCAGCGTTTGATGCCGGTTGCCGGCGCGGATCGACTTCACCAGCTTGGCGATGGCCTGGCCCTGATCGCCCTGGGGGGAGTAGTCGGTGTTGAGACGGAAGGAGGACATCGTTCAAGGTGAGGCACCTGCGGTGTGGGGCTGACTTCGGCAAGCGGTTTATCGCCGGTCGCCTCCACCGCCTTGGCTGTTGCTGGTTGTCGAAGCGGACACATCCTTACCAGTTCGGTCGAGAACAGATTGTAGCTGGGGAAAGGTCAAGGTTGCTACTGGATCAGTCCCGTCTTCTGTGGCGACTTCGCCAGAGTCAAATGCGAGGAAGACATCTGTCGCATCAGTAGGAAGCGAGCATTCTGGCGAACTGAAGGTCAGCATCCAATACCATAACCGATTCGCGATGTGATCGGCTTCCCCAAATGCCAATTTTCTCTTCAGAAACCGTCGGGCAAGTTCAAGAGCCAAGATATCCCATACTCCATTTGCGTCTGTGTGCAGCGTCTTTTGCCACCCATCGAGACGTTCCTGAGTGATAGTCGCTTCTGTGAGGGATAAAAAGGCTCCTTCGTAGTCCATTTGTTCAACCAACATTGTCTTCCTGACTTAGCCCCGTCCAGGTGCTGCCGCAAGAACGGCTGCCCGTCGCTGGCTCACAAACTCTGGTGCAGGCGCGCCAGGGCCATGAGGATGTAGCCGGTGGTGAGCACGGAGTCGCCCTCCATCCAGCGCCCGGCCTCGTCGTTGACCCAGGAGCCGTCGCCTTTTTGGAGGTTGAGCAGCTTCTCCCCGAGGTCGCGGCGCCAGTCGATGGTTTTGCCGTCTTCGAGCTGGAGGAAATCCACTTCGGCGGCGTTGAGGGCCTTGGCCATGGTGTGGAAGTAATAGAACTTGCCCTGCGGCCCGAGACCGGGGTTTTCGTCGAGGGTGTAGTTTTTCGTCAGCCAGTCGAGCGCGGCCTGCACACGAGGATCATCGCGCTCCAGGCCGGCGTAGATGAAGCTGAGCAGGCCGGCGTAGCTGATGCTGCCGTAGGAGCGCAGGGCGGTGCGGCCTTCCGGGGTTTGATACTCGCCACCCCGGGTTTCGACGGGGTTGTAAATGAAACCGCCGGCGTCTTTGGGGTCGGTGCTGACCCAGGCGGCCTTGTTGGATTCAGGGCGGTTCTGGCAGCGCTGGATGAAGTCGATGGCGGCGGCGAAATTCAGCCTGGGCTCGTTTTTGGCGGCGTCGCCTTTGTCGGCGAGCAGGGCCTCGGCATGATGCAGGGCCTCCATCACAAAGTGGGTGTTGGAGAGGTCGGCGTGGTTGCCTTTTTCATCGCCGTAGCCGATGCCGCCGTCGAGCGGGTTGTCGTTTTGACCGGGCGTGTCGAGGTCCATCTGGCGGCTGACCAGGAAGCGGCGGGCGCGCAGCATGACCTCCTCGTTCTCCGGCAGCGGGTGCAGCAGCAAGGCCATGAGGGCGAGGGCGGTGTTGTAGTTGGCACGGGCCTTGATGTAGATGCCGCCGTCGGGCTGGACGTTCTTCAGCAGGAACTGCATGCCTTTGACGGCTTCTGGCGGGGCGGCGTCGCCAGGGGCGCGATTCGGATCCAGCAAAAAACCCGCCGTCATCATGCCGGTGAAGGCGACGGGTTCCTCCGTTCCCCATTGCCCGGTGCCGCTGTCCTGCTTGGAGCGCAAGAAATTGAGGCCGCGTTGGTAGGCGAGTTCGATCTCTTGTTTGAGCGATTCGTGCCGGGCGGGTGCGGTGACGGCTTGCGCGTGGAGGGATGCGGGAAGAATAGCCAAACAGCCGAGCAGGGCGGGAAGAAGCGTGCGCATGGTGCGCGCATCGTAGCGGATCGGTTCGCCGGTGCAATGCGGTTGTCGGCAGGGGTGTGAAGAGGCGGCACGAGAACCGGGTCGCTCAATGGTCATCGCGAATCGTATCAATCATTGCCTACCCATGAATCCCCAAAAGCTGGCCATTGTGCTGAGCGTGGTCTCGCTGCTCATGCTGATTGGCAGCCTGGTGGTGACGCCGTGGCTGCTGGTGCGGCTGCCGGCGGATTATTTCCTGCTCGACAAACCCACGCTGTGGACCCGGCTGAAGACGGAGACCCGGTTGCGCCGTTGTTTGATCGTGTTGAAAAACCTGCTGGGCATTCTTTGCATCACAGCGGGCTTGCTCATGATCATGCTGCCAGGGCAGGGCCTGCTGACGCTGATGGTGGGCATTTTTTTGCTCGATTTCCCTGGCAAAAAAGAACTGGAGCGGCGCTTGGTGGCGAGGCCGAGCATCCTGAAGGCAATCAACTGGCTGCGGCGGCGCCATGGCCGGCCGGAATTGATTTTGGAGGAGGCGGAAGCGCAGGCGGCGTAGCGGGGCCGTTAGCAGTTTCTTATTGACCCGCGGTTGCCGGCGCGGGCGCGAGGAGGAAGGCGATCAGATCAGCCATGCTTTCGGGCGGAATGATGGCTTCGAGGCCGTCGGGCATGAGGGAGAGACCGGAGCCGGTGATCTTGGCGATGTCGCGACGCAGGACGGTTTCGGTGACTCCGTCGGGGCGTTTGAGCGTGAGGCTGGCGGCGCTTTCCTCGGCGATCATGCCATAGACGACCTTGCCGTCCTGGGTCTCGACGTTGTAAGCGAGGAAATTCGACGCGACTTCGCGGTTGGGGTCGAGGGTGTTGATGAGGATTTGCTCGGGACTCCAGGCGCGGATGTTGGCGAGGTTCGGGCCGATCTCTTGTACGCCCACATCGCCGGCGCGATGACAGGCGATGCAGGCGGCTTCAAATACCTTGCGACCGCGCGCGGCATCGCCTTTGCGCTCCAGCGCGGGTTTGTATTTTTCGATGACTTCCTTGCGCGGGCCGGGTGCGGAGGCGCTGAAAAATTTCGCGGCGAGTTCCTTCACCCGCGCGTCGGGGTTGAGACCGAGCAAACGGCGTTGCGCGAAGGGGATCTGGCTGGCAGGAATGAGTCCGCTTTCGACCGCCTCCAGCAGCGGCAGCGCACGGGCGCGCACGCTGGTCATGGCGGTGATGACCTCGCCGCGGATGGCGGGTGTTTGGGTGCTCCAGTGGGCGAGCAACAACGGCACGGCGTCGGGCGTGGTAAAGCTGCCGAGGGTTTGGATCGCTGCGAGCTGGAGGTCTTGCGGCTGGCTGGAGTCGAGCAGGGAGGCGAGTGCGGCCTGCACGCGCGTGAAGTCATCGAAGGCGAGCAAACGCACCGCGGCGCGGCGCGCCTCCAGCGTTTGCGCGGCATCGGCGGCGGTCTGTGCGGCCTGCGCCAGCACTCGGTCAGCCACCTGCGTGGCGTCACCGGTGAATCCGGCGCGGCGCAGGCTCTTGCCGGTGCGTTTCAATCCCTCGCCGATGCCTGTGATGACTTCGTTCAGTGCGGGATGGTTCAAATCGCCGCCGACAGCGGCAAGCACGCGTTGCATCTCGGACTGCTGTCCGCGCGCGCCGATGATCCGGGCTAGTTCGCGGATGAGGTCCGTGGCATCGGCGCTGGCGGCAAAGGTGTCATCGGCGAGCAACCGGGCGAGCAGTTGATCGCCCGTTTCGGCGACGGAACTCAGCACGGCGGTGCGAATCCACGGATCGGCGGCGTCGTGTTTCGCCACGGTGGCCAGCGCGTCCAGCGTGCGGGGATCGTCCGATTCGCCAAGCGTGAAAGCGGTCTGGAAACGAACGCGCGCGTCGTTGTCCAGGGCGAGCGGCAGCACGGCCTCGATGAGCGGCGCTTCTTGGAGGCGAGGCTCGGCAAGCTTGACGCTGTGCTCGCGCACACCGGCGGTTTTGTCTTTCAATCCGGCGAGCAAATCCTCCGGTGTGAGCGCGCCGAGACCTTCGAGCGTCCATAGCGCGTGCAGCCGCGCCAGGGACGATGCGCTGTTTTTCACCAAGTCCCGCAACGCGGCCACGGCGCTTTGGTCTTGCCGCTCAAACAACAGACGCTGCGCCGTTTCCCGCCACCAGGAATCGGGATGCTCCAGCGTGGCGACGAGTTCCGCACTGCTGGCGCTGCCGAGACGCGGCGGTTTGCCGGGCTTGAAATCCGGCGGTGTGAGACGCCAGATGCGGCCCATGTCGCGGCCTGCTTCGAGATCGACGGCGGCGTGGATGTCCTCCGGGATGCTCCAGGGATGCTCGATGTTTTCGCGATACATGTCCAGAACGTGCAGCGTGCCGTCGGGCGCGTTGCAGAAGTTCACGGGGCGAAACCAGTTATCGGTGGAAGCGACCATCTCCGCCTTGCCATCGACACGCGCGGCTTTGAAGGTGACGCTGCCGGGCGTGAGTTGGAGGCGGTAAAAAAGATTGCCCGCGCACTCGCTGACGAAGACGTTGCCGCGATATTTTTCAGGATAGGCGCTGCCGCGATAACTGGTGATGCCGCTGGCTGAAGTCACCACGCCCGCGCCGATGAGTTCGCTGCGCGGCATGTTGATGTCGCGCTCACCGGCCCAGCGTTGCGCGCGGACCACGCGCCACGGTTCCGGCGGCGAGATGGGATAAACGGGCAGTTGGTCGCCCGACTCCGCCATGTCGTGAATCGGGCTGGGCGCGGCGAGCGAGCGGTTGCGGTCGAGATAGCGGCCCGGCAGGACGATGTGCTGCGCGGGGTTGCGGATGTTGCAAAGGAAGCGGTTGCCCCAGTCGTCGAATGAACCGCCGAAACGCGCGCCGCCGGAGAGCAACTCGAACTCGCGCGTGACGGGATCGATTCGGAAGTCCGCGCGCGCCATCGCGACAGGCTCCGCGTCAGGTTTGTCGCCGGGTGAAATTTTACCGCCGTTGCTGCCGCCCGCGCCGTGGATGCGGTTGTCCAGCCCCCACACGAGATTGTTCATCACCGCTTGCACGTTGAGCTTCCGAAAACCGGTGAAGACTTTTTCCCACACGTCCGCTTTGCCATCGCCATCGGTGTCTTTGAAGTACCAGATGTCCGGCGTGCCCGCGACGAAGACGCCGCCCTTCCAGCAGGCCACGCCCGTGGGCCAGGACAGGCCTT
>CAZKMS010000013.1:54745-59740 GCA_964553805.1 uncultured Verrucomicrobiaceae bacterium | reverse complement strand
GAGGGTGTGGGAGTTGCCTTTGCCGAGTTCGTTGGTCCAGAGGATGAGGGTGTTGTCTAGCATGGAGCCGTCGCCGGCGGGTTCGGGGGTTTCGCTGAGGCGCTTGGCGAGGTAGGCGAATTCGCCGGCGAACCATTGGTTGATCTTGAGCAGTTTTTGATAGGAGGATTCGTTGTCGTCCGGGTCGTGGGAGAGGGAGTGGTGGCCTTCCTCGATGCCGAGCCAGCGCATCTGGGCCATGCCGACGGAGCGCATGAACTGGAGGGTGCCGATGCGGGCCATGTCGTTGGCGAGGGCGTTGACGAGGAGGTCGATCTGGATGCGGCTGATCTCGGGGGTGTTGTCGTTGACGAGCTCGATGGAGGGGTCGATGTCGGGGACAGGATGGGGGAGGGAGGACTGCTTGTCGGCGGCTTTGAGGTCGTTTTCCAAGGCGCGGACGAGGGTCATGTGCTGGTCGAGCAGGGTCTTGTCGCGGCTGCTGAGCTTGGCGGAGAGGCGCTTCAAGTCGGCGTGGACGGGGTCGAGCACGCTGACGAGGCTATCCTTGTCCTTCATGCGGCCGTAGAGTTTGGCGAGCATCTGGTGGGGGTCGTCGACGGGCGCGACGGGCTGGCCGGGGCCGGCGTAGCTGAGGCGGGTCCAGGGGTCGGCGCGGTTGGGGACGGCGACGCCGAACTCAAGGGAGCCGAAGCGGGTGCGGGTGGCGTCCTGGCTCTGGAGGTGGTTTTTGATTTCCTGATCGATGGAGATGCCACCGGCCCAGCCAGCGGGGTTGCCGCCGCCGCCGCGGATGTTGCCGGGGAGCAATTCGGCTCCGGTGAGCAGGCAGCTCATGCCGCGCATGTGGGAGTCGCCATCGCCGCGGACTTTGTTGAAGACGCCGTTGAGGATGAGGGTGCGATCTTTGAAAGGCTCCAGCGGTTTGAGGATGGGCTTCAGTTCAAAGCCGGCTCCTTCCGCCTCCGGCCAAAAGTCTTGGGGCAGGGTGCCGTTCGGGCTGAACATGATGATGAGCCGCTGGCGGCGCTGCGGCAACGGCGCGCCGGTGAGGCTGGGCAGGCCGGCGAGGAAGGGCAGGGCGGCGGCGGAGAGGCCGAGATCGCGCAGGAAGTGGCGGCGGGTGGTCATGACAGATGCAAGAGGCAAGATTTGAAGAGGCAAGATGGCAGCTCAGGGCTGCAGGGCGGCGCGGGTGGCGATGTCGGCGAGCAGCTTTTGGATGTGGAACTGGTTTTTGACGAAGCTGGTCTGCAACTGGTCGAGGGTGTCGAGGCCGTAGGCGGCGGCGGGCTGCTTGACGAGGTGGTGGAAGAGCTGGCGGATGAAGGCGCGGTGGCCATCGGGGTTGGTGACGACGTGGTTGACGATGTCGCGCGGGCCGGTGAGGCGCAGGGTTTGCTCTCCCTCCAGGGTGAGCTCGGAGATGGGATCGACGGGTTTGTTGGCCTCCTTGGTGCGCCAGCGGCCGATGGCGTCGAAGTTCTCCAGGCTGAAGCCGAGCGGGTTGATGACGGAGTGGCAGGACATGCAGGCGCCGTCGCGGGTGAGTTCGGTGACTTTTTCCCGCATGGTGAGGCCGGGCTTGAAGTGGCTCTCCTCAAAGGCGACGGCGACGGGCGGGGATTTGAGTGACATGCCGACGATGTTGCGGGTGAGGAAGACGCCGCGGTGGATGGGCGAGCTGGCGCGGGCGGTGGCGAGGGTGGAGAGCAGGTAGGGGTGGGTGACGACGCCGGCGCGCTGTCTCGGATCAAACGACACGCGCTCGAAGTCGGCGCCTGCGACCTTTTTGCCGTAGAGCTTGGCGAGGCGGGCGTTGAGGTGGAGGTGGTCGGCCTGCAGGAGCTGGCGGTAGTCTGAGGTGTCGCTCCAGACGACTTCATCGAGGAAGAGGCGCAGGGAGGTGCGCAGGTCGGCGAGCGCGGTTTGGTCGAAGCCGGGGAAGGCCTTGGGGTCCTTGCTGGTGGCCTCGGCGTGGTCCAGCTCCAGCCAGTGGTGGAAAAAGCCGTCCATCTTCGCCCGGGCGCGCGGGTCGGCGGCGAGGCGCTGGGCGGCGCGCTGGATGTCCGCCGGTTTGCTCAGTTTCCCCGCCGCGGCCTCCTGGCGCAGCTTTTTGTCCGGCAGCGAGTCCCACAGCAGCAGGGCGAGACGGGCGGCGACGGTGTGGCCGTCGGGCGCGCCGTCGTTGTCGGCCAGCGCGGGGTAGAGGAAGCGCGGTGACTTCAGGGTATAAAGCACCACGCGTTTGACGGCCAGCTCGGGCGTTTTGGCGGTGGCGAACTGCGCCTCGATGAGCTGGCGCGTGGCGTCATCCAGCGGGCGGCGGAAGGCGGTGGCGAACTGCGCCTCGATGAGCTGGCGCGTGGCGTCATCCAGCGGGCGGCGGAAGGCGGTGGCGGCAAACTCGGCGGCGAAGCGGCGCAGCTTCTCCAGGCGGTCCGGCGCGTCGGCCTTGGTGCCGGCCAGTTCGTTCAGGCTGGCCGCGACCTGTTCGCCGACGGTGATGGCGGCCTGGGTGACGGACTGGTCCCACTCCGGCGAGACTCCGGTGCCGCGTTCGTAACCGAGGCTGCGGTCGTCGGCGGGGAAGTTCGTGGCCACGATCATCACCTCCCGCATGCGCTCGGGGGAAAGCTGGCGCGCGGGGATGATCTCCTCGACGCCGTGCGGCGGCTTCCACAGGAGCTGCAGGGAGGCGGTCTTTTCGCGGAACTTGAAGTGCTCCAACACGACCGGGTAGGCGCGGCCGGCGACGAGGAAGAGGCTGGCGCGCTCCTCCCGAACTTCCGGGCCGGAGCTGACCCAGGCGTAGATGAGCGGCTTCTCGGTGTTGTTGATCCAGAGGCGGAAGCCGTTCTCGCTGCGCACGATGAACTCGTAGTGGCCGGTCTCCGGGGCGATGACGCTGCCCTCGATGTGCGTCTCAAACTCCAGCGCGTCCAGTTTCTCCGGGTCCGGGCTGGCCACGCCGAACTGCAGGTCCACGCCCGGCTCGCGGCGCTCCACCTTCTCCGTCTTTTTGCGCGGGTCGGTGTTGCTTTTCAGTTTCACGCGCTCCTCTTCGGTGAGGATTTCCGGACTGCGGTAAAGGGCGCGCAGGCCGCGCTCAGCACCCCAGTTTTTTTCGCTGCCGGGGCGGAAGTGGCCGATGAGGTCCGCCACGCTGGCGCGGAACTGCGGGGTGGTCAGGCGGGTCAGGTCGATCTCCGGCGGGCGCAGCCGCGCCTGGGCGGCGGGGGAGTAAAAAGCGTCGTAGATGTAGGCGGCGACGAGGCGGGCGTCCTCCCCGGCGCAGAGTTCCGGGTCCTCCTCTGGCATGGTGCGGTCGATCTTGCGGGTCAGCGACTCCAGGGATCGCTCGCCGGTCAGCGGCTCGTCAAACTTGCCCGTCACACCCTCCCCCAGGGCGCCGTGGCAGCTCGCGCACTGCTCCTTGTAAAGCGCCGCCCCGCGATCACCCGGTGCCGTGGCTGCGGCCTGGCTGAACGAGGTGAAAAAAACGAGGACGAGGAGGTTGCGGAGAAGCATGAGCAAAGGGCGCGCAAGATGCGCTCCGGTTCGGAGCAAGGGCCAGGGTGAAATACACGCCGGGCGGAGGGGGTCTTTCAGGGGGGAGCGGCGCGGCCCTTCTCAATGGATGGCGCGACTGCCGACTCACAGGCTCCGTTCGGGCAAATGCAGGTGCGCGCGCCCAGGACGCGGAGGGGTCGTCTCTGATCGCACTCTGGTGAGTGCGCCTTAGCCCCTCCCGCCGGGGGTTGCGCGGAGCCGGGGTCACAGACCCCGGCTACAAGGTAGGGTCGCTGCGGCGCTAGCCGAGGAGCTTCGACAAGGCTTCGGGGTCGGTGACGGGGGCCTGGCAGGCGTAGTTTTGGCAGACGTAGGCGGCGGGCTGGCCGGAGACGGGGGCCATGGCGCTGACGGCGGCGTTTTGCCCGCCGAGCCAGGCTTGGCCGTCGCTGCCGTCGGCGTGCATGAGGAGGGTGTGGGGGAGGAAGTGGCTGCGGGCTTCCTTCAGGAGGGCTTGGAAGGCGGGGTCGTCTTTTTTGCCGGCGAGGACAATCTGGCGGTTGCCGTGGGCTTCGAAGTCGAGGGCGAGGGTGAGGACGGGGACGGCGGAGGCGCTGTCGGTGAGGGAGCTGCCGAAGAGGCGGAGAATGCTGCCGGCCTGCTGGGCCCAGGCGCTGCGGTCGAGCATTTTGCCGAGGCGCAGGAGGTTCCAGGCGGCGAGGGAGTTGGGGGAGGGCTCGGCGCCGTCGTAGTCCTCTTTGATGCGGAGAATGGCGTCGGCGTGGTCGGTGTGGGTGGAGAAGTAACCGCCGTCTTTGGGGTCGAGGAAGAGGCGGTCCATTTCGTCCTGGAGGGTGGCGGCCCATTGCAGGTGGGCGATGTCGAGGTCTGCCTGATAAAGCTCGATGAGGCCGTGGATGAGGCAGGCGTAGTCGATGGCGAAGGCTTTGGGGCCGGGCTTGCCGGCGCGCCAGGAGCGGTGCAGGCCGGCGCCTTTTTCGGTGTCGGCGCAGAGGTGCTGGCGGAGGAAGGCGGCGGCGGCGCGGGCCTGGGCGAGCATGGGGTCGTCGCCGAGAGCGGCGGCGGCTTTGGCGAGGCCGGCGAGGGTGAGGCCGTTCCAGGCGGTGATGATTTTGTCGTCGAGATGGGGGCGGGGGCGCTGGGCGCGGGCTTGAAGGAGCTTGGCGCGGCCGCGCTCAAAGAGGGCCATGACTTCCTCGGGGGTCTTTTGGAAGTATTCGCTGGTTTTTTTGGCGGAGTAGGCGCGGAAGAGGGTGTTGGTGCCTTTGAGCTCGCCGTGGGGATCGCTCTCGGGACGGGCGTTGCCGTCGCGGCGGGCGCCGAAGGCGTAGCGGAAGATGCTGCCGTCCTCTTTGCCGAGGATGTCGTCGATCTCGGCGGCGGTCCAGATGTAGTAGGCGCCTTCTTTTTTGTGGTCGTCGCCCTCGGCGGCGAGGCTGTCGGCGTCCTCGGCGGAGTAGA
>CAZKMS010000013.1:0-54735 GCA_964553805.1 uncultured Verrucomicrobiaceae bacterium | reverse complement strand
GTGAGGTCGCGTTTCAGGTAGGCGGCGATCTCGCGGGCCATCTCGGCGTGGAGGCCGGAGCCGGTGAGCAGGGCGGCCTCGGCATAGGCGGAGAGGAGCTGGCCCTGGTCGTAGAGCATTTTTTCGTAATGCGGGATGTGCCAGTAGCCGTCCACGGAGTAGCGGTGGAAGCCGCCGCCGAGCTGGTCGCGGAGGCCGCCGTGGGCCATGGAGCGGAGGGTTTTGGTGGCCATTTCGAGCGCCCAGTCGGCCTCGCCTTTGTGGCCTTCCTCGGCAGCCCACTGGTGGTGGATGCGGAAGAGGAGGTTCAAGGTGGTGGGGCGGGGGAATTTGGGGGCGCTGCCGAAGCCGCCCTCGTGGTAGTCGAAGCTGCCGGCGAGGTCGTCGTAGGCTTTGCGGAGGATGTCGGCGGCATTGAGGTCGGACTTGGCGGCGGCGCCGGAGTCGAGGTGCTCCTGGAGCTTGGAGACGGCGCGGGCGGCGCTTTCGAGGACTTTTTCGCGGTCCTCGGTCCAGGCGCGGTGGAGTTCTTCGAGGAGTTTTTTGAAGCCGATGCGGCCGGGCACATCGGCGGGGGGGAAGTAGGTGCCGCCGAAGAAGGGTTTCAAGTCGGGGGTGAGAAAGACGGTCATGGGCCAGCCGCCGCCACCGGTGGCGGCCTGGACGTAGGTCATGTAGGTGAGGTCCACGTCCGGGCGCTCTTCGCGGTCCACTTTGACGGGGACGAAATGCGCGTTGAGGTAGGCGGCGATGTCGTCGTTCTCAAAGGACTCGCGCTCCATGACGTGGCACCAGTGGCAGGTGGAGTAGCCGGAGGAGAGGAAGATGGGCTTGCCCTCGGCGCGGGCTTTGGCGAAGGCCTCCTCGCCCCAGGGCAGCCAGGCCACAGGGTTGTGGGCGTGCTGCAGGAGGTAGGGGGAGGTCTCGCGAATCAACGCGTTGGCGGGTCGGTCAGTGGCGGCAGCGCTCATGGGGGCAGGGCGGAAAGGGAGAGAAAAGGTAACGTGGCAGCGCTGCGCGGGGTTGCAAGCGGGGGAGGGCTGACGGTGTCGGTGCACCGTCAGGGGCGGGCTAGGAGCAGCGTCAAGGTCTGGCGCCTTGAGACATTGCGGGTATCAGGACCGCGGCAACGATTGACAAGAGCACAAGGAGCAGGACGGCGAGAAGGATCCACACCACGATGGAGGTCTTGCGCTTGATGTGAGGGGTGGCGGCGATGATCTGCTGATACTCCGGTGTGAACACGAAGCGGCCCTTTTTGCCCAGCGAGATCGCGAGGATGAAGCCGTTGATCAAGGTGCCAACGGGAAAAGCCAGCAGGCCGAGACAGGCAACGATGATCATTGGGATGCGTGCCCAAGGGCGCAGCTTGCGCAGGCCGAAGCCTACGCAGAGCTGAAAGATGCCGAGTGCGCCTATGCCTGCAGTTATAGTTATTCCAAGGGAGGATATGCCTTCTTCAGGCGCGGCTCCAGAAAGGGCGGCAATGCTAAACAGCAAGGAGATGGTCAGGATGAAGCCGCCGAGGATGTAGAGTATCCCGACAGCTTTGAGATTCGATTCGGTGTTGAGATGCTCCCGGCGGATGGTTTTCGCATCGGAAGGAGCATGCAAAGGCGGCGGCAAGACAGGCGACAGCGGAGGGGCGTAAGGGTTGGGTTCCATGAGCGGTGAATGCTTTTTAGGCGAATCCAAATGCCGCTGGCAAGGGCAAAACGTGTTGACCCAAGCTCACGCTGTCTGCCCGGCCATGGCGCTGGGCGGGTGGCCGTGCCAGGCGGTGAAGCTGCGGGAAAAGTGGGCGGCGCTTTTGTAGCCGAGCTCGTGGGCGACGGCTTTGACCTGGACGCGGGGCTGGCGCAGGAGCAGCAGGGCTTGCGACATCTTCAACCGCAGCAGGCAGTGGTGCGGGGTCTCGTGGCTGTAGCGCTTGAAGAGGCGGGTGAGGTAGCTGGCGGTGACGCCGCAGGCGGCGGCGGCCTCTTCGACGCTGGCCAGGCGCGGGTAGTGGCGCACGAGGTGGTCGCGGCAGCGCAGGAAGGTGGCCTGGGCGGCGTCCGGCTCGCGCTCCTCGGTGCGCAGCAGGGCACTGAGGGCGAGGGCGTGCTCGACGGTCTTGACGGCGGCGAGGTCGGCGGTGGCGGCGCCGGTGAGGGCGTGGTCGATGACCTCCTCCAGCAGCTCGGCGACACGGGCGGGGTCGCGCACGCGCCAGAGCTGGCCGGGCTGGAGGCCGAGGCGGGCGACGAGGCGGCGGGCGGCGGGGCCGTTGAAGTTGAAGAAGAACTTCACCAGCGGCGCGGCGGGGTCGCTCTCGATGTGATGCGGCACGCTGGCGTCAAAGAGGAAGGCGCTGCCGGCGGAGACTTCGTGGCTGCTGTCCTTCAGCCGGACGGTGCCTCGCCCGCGCCAGATGAACTCGAAGGCAAGAAAAGGAAAGCGGTGGCGGTCGATGACAAAATCCGGCGCGCACCATTCACAGCCGCCGCCGACGAGGTGAAGGTCCTGCTGCGGCCCGCGCTGCTGCCAGTCGGGATAATAAAAGCGGCGGGTGCTCGTGACCTGGCGGGAGAAGTAGTCGGCGTCCGGGCGGGCGGGTTTCATGGTCGGGCGGCTGGAGGGGAGAAGCGGGCGGGTCAAGAATCGTCAACAAGGAGCGCATGGGGCATACGAAGGATGGGGGTTCGATCTCGCAGACGGTTTGGCTGTGAGGTTGAGGAGGAGCAGGAGGGGTTGAGTATGAGTGGGAGGAGAAGATGGTGCTTGGATGTGGGCGCGGGGCGGCGTATGAAGAGGCATGGAGCAGGACACGGCCCTCGCTGCGAGTGATCCACAGCCGCTTGCGGCTGGCGGTGAGGCGATGGCGTTTGAGGCGGCGGGCCGGCGGGTGTGGCGGCGGGTGCTGCTGCGGCGCTGGCTGGCGGGTTTGCGGAAAGGCTTGTGGCCGCTTTTGGTGGTGTTGCTGGCGGCGGTGATTTGGGCGGCACGCGGTGGTGGCGCGGTGGCGGTGACGCTGGCTTGGCTGGCGCCGGTTTTGCTGATGGCTGTGGTGGCGGCGCAGGTGTGGCGGCGGCGGCCGTCGGTTTATGCCGCGCTGGCTTTGTGGGATCGGCAAGCGGAACGGCGGGAGGCTTTCGCGGCGGCGTGGTGGTTTGAAGGGTTGCCGCATCGCACGGCGGCGGAGACGGCGCACTGGGACAAACAACGGCAGGAGCTGCCGGCGGCGCTGGAGCGTTTGGGCGGGGATTTGCCGCTGCCGCGCTGGCGGTCGTTGCTGGCGCTGCCTGTTCTGGCCGTTTTGGCGGCGGTGGCCAGCCAATGGGGGCAGGCGCGGCTGCGTGGACCGGAACTGACGGCTGAAATGGTCGATGTGGCAGTGGCGCAAGCACGCGAGGTGGAGCGGCTGACGAAGCAGGCGGAGGCGATGGAAGGCCTGTCGGCGGAGGATCAGGAGCGCTTGCGGCAGCAGATGCGGGAGGCGGCGGCGGCGCTCAAAAATAGCGAAGGCAAAACCGCGCGGGAGCTGCTGGACGAACTCGAGAGCAAGGCGCGGGAGACGGAGAAACTGGCGCAGCGGCTGGGCGCGGGTGACGAGGCCTGGGCCTCGCAGGAATTGACGGAGGCGCTGCGCAGGCAGGCGGACACGGCGGACCTGGGCGACGCGGTGGCGGATCGCGATGCCAGCGCGGCGGCGGCGGCGGCGGAATCGCTGGCTGGGCAACTGGATGAGGCCGAGACCGCGCAGGCGGAGCGTTTGCAGGAGGTGTTCACCGAGGCTGGCCGCGCCGCGCAGGCGGAGGACGCTGAGCGGCCGGTGGGTGAGGCGGTGGCGGCGGGCGCATCGGCTTTGCAAGAGCAGCGCGCGCAGGATGCATCGGCGGCGATGCGGGAGCTGGCGCGGCAGATGCAGGAGCTGGCGGGCCGGCGGCAGACGCGGGAGGAAATGGAGCGGCTGGCGCAGCAGCTTAGGGACGCGGGCAGCCGGGTGGCGGGCGCGGAGGCGGGACAGGGGATGGAGGCTTTGAGCGCGAGTGGCGAAGCTCAAACCGGACAAGGTGAGGGTGCGATCGCGAATGGGGCCGGTTCCCAATCGCAGGCCGCGCAGCCGGGCGCCGGTGAACTGGCGATGCCCTCGGGCGAAGGCCAGCAAGGCGGGGAAGGAGCGGTGTCGCCCCAGCAAACCATGCCGGGCGCGGAGGGACCCCAAATGGCGCTGGCTCCGCGGGATCCCAATGCGGGTCAAGGCGATGGCAAACCTAATGCGGACACGCCGATGCTGCTGGCTCCGGTGCCGCCGGGTGGCGAGCCTGATCAACCACCCGAAATGGCGATGCTGCTGCCGGGCGGCCCGCCTGGGGGCGCTTCGATGGCGGTTGGCGGCTCCGCCTTGCCACCGGGGGCAGGCAAGGCGGAGTTGAAACCGGGCGAAGGCACAGAGGCCGATCCGAGCGCCAAGCAGTCGCTCGTCAACGCGCGCCGCACCCAGGAGGGCGCGTCCGCGCTGCGGCAGGTGGAGGGGGGGGCGCCGCGGGCCGAGGCAGCCCGCAGTGCCGCGCCGGAGCTGACGGTGGAGTTTTTGCAGGCGCAGGAAGCGGCGCTGGGCGACTCCGCGCTGCCGCATTCGCGCCGCGAACAGGTGCGGCGCTACTTCAACGCGCTGCGACAGCGGCTGGAAGGTGAGCGTTGAGGGTTTTGCCCCGGGGCAGACGGGTGCTCAAGCGCTTCGCACGCGCCTCAGGTGACGCTCCAAAATTCATCGGCGCTGAGTTGCGGGTGGGTGGTTTTGGCTCTAATCATGCGCCCCCATCATTCCGCCAATCTCGAAGCTTGTAATGTCAGAACCCACCATTGTGCCGCAACCAGAAGTTCGCGCAAAGTCGAGCCATCACTTTTTTGCGTACGATCTGTTGGACGGTTTTTTGACCTTTTTGGACGAGCATCGGGATCACTACCGAGCGATCACGTACAAGGATTTTTTGTGGCCAGAAGCGACGGATCTGGACCGGAGTTTTGCGGAGGAGTGGTCGCGATGGAACAAGGTGAAGGGGGCAATTTCAGCGGCGGAAAGACGGTCTTATTGCTTGATCCAGTATGATGTGGATCGCGATCCGGAGGCAACGCACCAGATTGTGCGCAGGCATCTGGACTTGGGCATTCCGGCGAATGTCATGGTGTTCAACCCTGCAAGTGAGGGGGTGGGTGATTACAAGCTCGATATTCCGTTGCTGCAGGACTTTGAGAAGATGGGCGGCGTGGTGGGCTATCATAGCAATGCGGGGGATCGAGTGAAGGGAGGGGGAAGTGAACTGCTCCGGATTTTCGAGGAGGATCTGGCGGCCCTTAGAGAGCACTTTGACATTCGGTTCTTCTCACCCCACAGCCGCAACGCAGCGCTTCTCTCGCCCAACAGCGGCAATGAGCATGTGGTGGGAAGCGAGATGCTGGCCAGGCTGGGGCTGCGCTGGGTGCACAATGGCCACTCGCCTTCATATCATTCGGCGTATTCGGATGGGGGAATCAGGAAGCGCTTTGCAAGCGGGAGGGGAGGTGAGATCGATTTGCCGGGATACGCGCGCATGCACTTGGCGAAGCCGGGGAGGCACCGGGTTCTGATTCACCCGCAATACTATGCAAAGGTGGGGGGCGTGGGCCTCGACGAGATGGCGAATTCGGAGACTGTGGAATGGTTTGCGCGTCAGCGAAAGCAATTGGGCGCAGGGAGGGCGGTGAGGAGCGCGACGACCTTGTCAGGCCGATCATTCCTGGGGCAGCGCGCCCGGCGATTGGTGTGGGAGCCTGCGCTGACACCTTGGACCGAATGGAGGCTGGCGGCGAATGAGGTGCTTCCTGAAAGAGAGATGGAGAAGTCGGACGAGCCGATTTTCATCCACGGAATGAGCCGGTCCGGGACGACGCTGGTGACGACCGTGTTTGATGCCCACCCCAGCTACTCGCTCTCATACGAGATTTATCCGAAAATGCTGTTAGGTGACGGGGCGGCGATGCTGAAGCTGGGCCGGATTTTGGCGGCGCAAGATGAAGCGGCGGGTGCGCGGACGTTGGATGAGCGGGCAACCCCCGCATTCAAGACATTTTGTCTGCGCGCGGGCCGGGGAGGGGTAACGTTGCGCGACCTGGGGCTGCTCATGTTGGATCATGAACGATCGGGGGGGGATTTTGATTCTTTGACGAGCTGCATGCGTTTTGTGGGCGGAGTGGCTCGCCTGAAGATGGTTCGGGAAGGCAACCGATGGTGGGGCGCGAAGTCAACGGCTGCTTATGGAGACTATCTGGCCTACTGGCCGAAAGCGCGCTTTATCTACACGTTACGGGATCCCCGAGACATCCTGGCAAGCCAGCAAAACAATGGGGCGTTCAAGCCGGACGCGCGGCAATTGGGGGAAACGTGGCAGAAGGAGCATCGGATGGCGCTGGACTTTCAGCGTCAGCATCCGCATCATCTGTATATCTCGAAGTATGAGAGACTCTCGGCGGATCCAGAGACGGTGCTGCGCGAATTGTGCGAGGAACTGAAAATGGACTACTCAGAGGATTTGCTGAGGTTTCACACTCGCAGTGAGTCCACGCTGAGGAAGAATCCGAAGGGGCATCTCTCGGCGCACCGCGTAGCGATGCCAATTGATTCGGCGAGCGTCGGGAGGTGGCAAAAAGATTTGTCTGCGGAGGACTTGGAGGCGGTTCAGGCCGGGGCCTCGCCGTTGCTCGCGGAGTTGGGTTATTAAGCAGGTGGATTGATTTTTTAAGCTATGCTGGAGGATTCCATGGTTCTGAGTGGGCCCGCAAAAGGCGGCGGGTGGGTGGACGAGGTGTTGTGGAATGACTTTTTGTATGGAGAAAAGTTTGAGGGAGGAGCATTCCTGGACTTGGCCCCCGGCATGTGCGGGTTCATGGAGGAAGCGCGGAGACGCGGCGGTGTGGTGACAGCGTTGTCTGGAGAGGGAGCTGCGCTGGAGGGGCTTCGGGAGATGGGACGCGAGGCTTTGTTTGACGGGATCTTTTGCTACGGGTCCGGGCGGTACGAGCGGCGGCCTTACCATGCGGCGGACTGCCAGAGCTTCGTGGATGAGGTGGTGGCGCGGTTGAAACCAGGCGGATGGGTCTGGATGGTGCCGTGGGGAGATGGGGAGAGCGAGATGATGGGGGAGGAAAGGCAAAGGATGATGCGGGATGAAGTCGGCGTGTTTCGTGACGCTGGTTTTGTCGCCTATGAATTGAAAGAGAACGGCCTTGAGTTATACACCCTGCGCCTGCCTGTGCAGGATCAGTTGCAAAAGGGGGCTGGCGCAGGGCAGGCAGAGGCAAGGAGCGATGAGGCGAGTGAAAAGGAGAGGTTTGCGCCCTTGCCGGCTGCGGACGGACGGCACTGGATGGCCGTGCAATGGTTGTTGTCGGCGGGGGTGAGGCAAGTGCTGGAGCTGGGGTGCGGATCAGGCGAGTTTGGGCGACTTATGGAGGACTGTGTGCCGGGCGTGAGTTATCATGGGGTGGATGCCGATGCGGGACGGATTGCTGAGGCCAAGGCGGCGGACCAGAGGAAGGACTTGCGTTTTAGCAGGGGCCGCCCAGACACAACCGATCTGCTGAAGAAGGGGGCGTTTGAGGCGGTGGTCTGGCTGGATTTTCCGCTGGCAGGCGAGATGGAGGCCAAGTTCTTTTCAAGGATGCCAAAGACGACCCGATTCGTGACCTGCATTGGGCTTGAGAATGAGGCGGACCTGGCTTTTGTCCGAGAGAGGTTTGATCGCTACCTGACCAACATTGAAGTGGCCCCGGTGCCAGCACGCGGGCAAAAGGCCTTGGTGTGCTTGGTGGCAGGGATTCGCCGGAAGCGCCGAAGGTGGCGCGATCGTTTGGGAGGGTAGGGCGGTGTGGCGTCTAGCCCGGGCTCCTTATTTCAATAGTCCCCTACGGGCGAGTTCACTCAGCACTTGTTGCTGGCATTCCTCCAAGGAGTATTTTGCCGTCTCGACGCGATACTCGTCAGCGGCGGGGGGATCGAAGGTACCGTCCACTCCGGTCATCCCTTTTACAAGACCAGCCGCCGCCCTGGCGTAGAGGCCTTTGACATCGCGCCGCTGGCACTCAGCCAGAGGGCAATCGATGCCTGCAATGAGGAGTTTGTCTGCAGGAATGATGGAGGCGACCAGATCTCGGAGCGGGCGTGCCGGGGTGATTAGAGACACGATGACGGCCAAGCCCGATTGCATGGCGAGTTTTGCCATGTGGGAGGTGCGGCGGACGTTTTCGTGGCGGTCTTGTTCGGTGAATCCAAGGTCAGAGCACATGCCCGAACGCAGGACGTCGCCATCGAGGCCAAGGTAGGGGCGGTCGTGGGCTTCACACCATTCAACCATGCTCTGAGCGAGTGTTGACTTGCCCGAGGAGGGAAGTCCGTAAAACCAAAGAACGAAACCGGAATGGCGCATTGCTGAGAAAAGAGAGGAAAGGGGCTAGGCTCTAGCGCGGTAGGGAAGGGGTTGCAATTGAATTGTCAAGCGTCTCCGCGGGAGGATTTTGGTGCTGGCGTTTTGCCATAATCAGATGTAATTCGGCGGATGAGCACAAGAGCAGTTGACAAGAAGATCCCAGGCGGAGCGACCCGCAAGGCGGGCGTTGGTTTGCGTCCGCTTTGACTGAACGGGTCACAAATCGATGAAAAAGTTGAAGGTGATTTACGTCGCAGGTTCTGGGCGGACAGGCAGCACGCTGCTGGCGATGGTTCTGGCAAAAGCGCAGGGCGGGTTCAATGTGGGACAGCTCCGCGACTTGACCTATGCCTTGTTGCAAAAGGAGTCTTGCTCCTGCGGGGCGCTGGTGAGCGAGTGCCCCATTTGGTCAAAAGTCGCGCGGGCGAATGGGTTGACGGAGGAGGCTGCCGTGAAGGAAGCTGATTCTTGTTTGAAACAGTTTACGAAGGCGTTTCGGATCGAAGAATGGCGGACTGATCCGTCCATCATCTGGGAAAGGCATGGCTCGTATCTGGAGATGTTGCGAGGACTCTACCTGGCCACTGCGGAGGCGACTGGGGCTGATGTCCTAATCGATTCGTCGAAATCCCCGGAGATCGCATCGGCAGCCAGTGTTTTGCCGGAAATTGATTTGAGGGTGGTGCACGTGAGCCGTGATCCGCGGGCGGTGGCGTGCAGTTGGGAGAAGCGTCACAAGGACCGTGCGAAGACGCTGCATTTTTGTGATGTGTGGCTGCAGCGTGAGCGCATCCTGAAGCAATGGCGAAAGGAGAACTGGGGGCCAATCACCAGGGTGAAGTACGAAGATTTCGCGGCTCGGCCGAGGCCGGTTATGGAGAAGCTGTTTCGCTGGGCGGAACTGGAGGAACCTGTGGGCTTGTTCGAATCAGATCGTGTGACACGAATGGACTGGAGTAAACTGCACCTGTTTCCCAGAGTGAATGAAGGAGTGTTGACCAGGCGGGAGGAGATGGTGGCGATTCGGCCTGCAGTGGAATGGAAGAAGAGCGAACTCAAGGAACTCCATGCGGCAGCCTTGGAAAGAACGGGACCGGAGGGTCGGAGGTACTCGGTTAGTGGCCTGCTAAGGTGGCCATGGAACTGAGTGTGCAATGGAAGAGCTTTTTGAATTTTAAGATTGTACTGTGAAGACTGAAAGAATATTGGCGATTGAACGAGTGGTTGAGGCTGCGAAGCAGTTTCCGGAGAGACCCGCGCTGTCTGTAGCGGGGGAGACGTGGAGCTACAGGGAGTTGATGATTGCGGCGAAAGACGTGCATCGGGGCTTGATGGTGCTGGATGGGCTGGCACTGGATGTGCCTGTGGCGCTGGTTGCGCAGAGAAGTTGCTCGGCGTATGTCGCGGTGCTCGGCGTGTTGTTGAGTGGGCGTCCTTATGTGCCCCTGAATCCGAAATATTCGGCGGAGAGAAATAACGCGATTATCAAGAGATCGGGTGCGGCGCTGGTAGTTTGCGGTTGTGACTACATGGACCGGCTGCGAGTTGATCTATCCGAAGATTTGAGTGCGAATGTGGAGCTGATGGAAATTCCTGACACGAAGGCGCCATTCCTGGCAAGATGCGGCAGGGTAGATCTGGATGACCTGAAGATACGAGAGGCCAGCCGGTTTGCGTATATTCTGTTTACTTCCGGAAGCACAGGTGTGCCAAAGGGAGTGAGGCTTTCGCAAGAAAACTTGTCGGCATACCTGGATGGCGCAATGAGCATCATGCAGGTGAGTGAAGTCGATAGGTTTTCACAGACCTTTGACCTGACTTTTGACTTGTCGGTTCACGATATGTTCATGGCGTGGGGCTGCGGTGCCCATTTGATGGCGGCATCGGCGGGGGATCTGTACCGGGTCGCTGATTATGTCCGGACAAATAAGCTGACACAGTGGTTTTCAGTGCCGTCATTGGTGTATCAGGTGAAAACTCAGGGAGGGCTATGTGAAGGGGCGTTCCCGACTTTAAAGTGGTCGCTTTTTTGCGGAGAAGCATTGCCGATGCCGTTGGCGCTGGAATGGGCGGCAGCCGCGCCTAAAAGTGTGGTTGAGAATTGGTATGGCCCGACTGAAGCGACGATTGCTTGTACGCGGTATCGGGTGTCGTCTGGGGGCGGGCTGGCTGACGAGGGGGTGGATGTGGGACAGGCGTTGGTGCCGATAGGTGCCGGTTTTCCTGAAACAGGAACTTGGATCGTTAAGGAAGATTTGAGCGACACCGCCATGGGGGAAAGCGGTGAATTGTTGTTGGAGGGACCCCAGGTGGCGGAAGGTTATTTGGAGGATGTGGAGAAGACAGCAGCGAGCTTTGTGCGGCTGCCCGGTCGCGGTGGGGTATGTTACAGAACCGGGGATCGGGTGGTGAGGGCAAGCGATGGAGTGCTGCACTATTTGGACCGCCTTGACAATCAAGTGAAAGTGCGAGGATATCGAATCGAATTGGGGGAGATTGAAGCGGCACTGAGGCGAGTGTCCGGTGGGAAGAACGCGGTCGTGGTGCCATGGCCGCTCGGAGCCACAAGCCCGACTTCACTTATGGCGGCGATTGAAGGGGAAGAGGGGGACCTGCCGGAGATTCAGGCGGCAGTGAAGAACATTCTCCCAGAGTACATGATCCCTGCGAGGGTGGCGGGAGTTTCAGTGTTTCCAAAAAACGCTAGTGGAAAAACGGATCGGAAGGCGGTGGGTGGCGAGTTGAAAGAGCGTCTGGAAGCCGGGAAGGTTGTGTTTGACGATCCTGGGATTGTCGATGAGCGGGTCACTCGTTTATGGTGCGAAATTGTGAAAATCAGTCCGGATCTTCAAATCTCGCAGGTTTTGAAGGCGCCGAATCTGCTCGCGGGTGGATTGGATTCATTGGGATTTGTGGCATTGACGGCAACTATAGAGCAGGAATATCAACTTGAGTTGAATCAGGAAGCGGTGACGACATTGTCGCAAATGAGCTTGCTTGATATGGCGATAGCTCTAAAGGAGCGGCATCTGCTGGATAGTCAAAAGCTTGGCCTGCAAACGCGGGCGGTGAGGGCGGCACAGTTTGCAAAACGTTTTCCGTGTTACGTGAAGCATCGAGCGAGCTTGGGTGATGGTGAGCGAATGAGCCTGCTGGTGGGCTCTTCCGGGATATTTAGAGGCCTGTCCACCACCGCGTTTGATGCGCGTGCGTCGATCCATGGCTTGGATGTCAAAAGTGTGAATATCGGCTTGCCCGCAATCTCGTGTGACGGCTTGGCGACGGTGTCTGAATTTATTCGGGATGTTTGTGTCGAAGCTGGCATTCGGGCGACACTGTCAATCGTTGAACTGGATCCTATGCATATCAGCACATTGCCCCCCAAGGGAGACATTGCGTTTTCAAAAGAGTGGCTAGTCAAGACGAACGAGTTGATCCTCTGCAAAGAGGCCGGGGAGTACCGTTGGGATGAGGGAAACGCAGGAGCGGGCGGGAGCGTCGCCAAATCCGCCCCAAAAACTAAGAAGGCACGATGGGAGAGGGCGAGAGATATGGAAGTGGCGCGGACTTACCATGGCCTCGTTGAATTCGATAGCGAGGCGCAATCCGCATGGATTCGTGGCGTGCGGGCTTTGCAGGAGATATCAGATGATCTTTACTGCTTTATTCATCCTATCGACCGGAGTGACTGGCCGGAAGAGCTCCAAATTAAGGCGGGCGGCCGAATGGAGCGAGTGCTGCAGGAGATGAGTTTGGAGCTTGGAATTCCCTTCGTGAGGCCCGAATGGTATCAACTGGAAAGCTCGGATTTTTCCGATATTAATCACGTCAACCCTCAGGAAGGGCGGCGAAAACTGACAGAGCAATTGGTGGATTTGATTATGACGAGCCTCACTCGCGATGGCGCGGGTGCTCCTTGAGTTTAATGGGCTCTCAGAAGCATTCGTTGGAAATGGGTAGTCGCCTGAGAAAGGTATTCTTCGTGTATATGCGCCTAATTTTAACCGCCTGCAAAAAAACGAGGACAAATCAGAGGGAAAGAGGTTCGAGGCAGGCGACGAAGTAGTTTTCCACATGGGTGACGGTGGCGCGGGAGAAGGAGCGCATCATGGCCTGAAGTTCAACGGGGTCATTGTAATACCAGCGGGAGTCCGGTGCGGCGAGGGGGTCGGTATCAAAGCCGGCGAAGAAACGGCTTTCCACCCAGCGTTCGAAGGGGGCTTTGGTATATTTGATGTAGTAGAGCCTGCGGCAGTGGCAAAGATGGTTTCGCAGATTTTCTCTGAGCAACGGATGATGGGTGGGATGATTGAGATAGGAGGGTGCGCGGGCGAAGATGACGTCGTAGAAGGAGCCGGGGGGGAGGTCCAAGGCGCTGCCGTGAATGAACTCCATGGGAAGCTTGCCGTGGGAGGGGCGCAGACGACCTGTGGCGACGCCAGTTTCGGAGAGGTCTATGCCTGTCACGCGGAACCATTGGGAGAGAATGGCGCTCCATTCGCCGTCGCCGCAGCCGACGTCGAGGAGGGTCGGGGGTTGCGGGTGGGACTGGGCGAAGGCGGGGATGTCTGTGTTCTTGATGAGCCAGTCAGCGGAGGCGGCCTTGAAGCCGCCGGCACGGTAGTGATCTTCGTAGTTCATGGGCGAACCGGCAGGTGGTCTTTAAAGAAGGGCAGGGTGGCGTAGCAGGGTTGCGAGAACGGGCTCGGGTCGAAGCCGTCCTGAATGAGTCGGGCGACGAGGGTGCTGGCTTGATCCCGATCCTGTTCGGAGATTTCGGTGGGTTTTTGGTTGGGGTTTCGATCGAGGTCGCGGGCGGCGGTGTGCTGGGCCAGGAGGGCCTGATTGACCTCGGTGCCAAGGGCGGCGAACGAGTGGGCCATGACTGCGGGAGAGTCGTAGTCCGTGAAGAGCCAATCGACGGTGCCGGCGAAACGGGGTGCGAAGGCGTGATAGCGAAGCTCGTTTTCGAGCCAGTCACAGAGGTTTTCCTGGAAGGGGGAAAGGCCTGGTGGGACTTTGAGGAGGGACCGGGGAAGGTTGAGCGGGAGCCGCCAGGGACGATTGGAGTGACTGGGGTAGGAGTCCCGGTTGGCGTAGGAGCGAGCGACCTCGAGCGGGTCGCGAAGAAGGTGGATGACCTTGATTTCAAAGCCACGCTCCAGGAGGGTCGGGGCGAGGCCGCGGATGAAGACGGGGGTGGCCTCAAAGTAGGAGCCTGATGCGTGCTCCGTTTCAGCGATGCGGTTGATTTTGGTTTGCAGGTCCTCTGGGTACTCTCCGTGGTTGATGGCTCGAAATACCTCGCCGTGGCAGTAGGGTTCGGCGAGGTGATGGGAAGGAATGGTGGTGCAACTGGAGAATAGTTGTGATAGGTAGCGGGTGCCGGAGCGGCCGATGCTGGAGACGAAGTAAAGCATGGGGCGTGAGGGGTGTGGCGCTGGGTCACAGGTAGTGGAAGCGACGGAGGGCATCTCCTGCGATGGAGAGGAACTCATCCAGTTGGGCGGGGTTGAGATCGGTCTTCCAGCGGCCGATGGATTCGGAGTTGAGGCCGCGGCCTATCTTTTGTACGGAAAGATGGCCGAAGGAGTGGTCGAAAAGCTTTTGCGGTGCGGCGAGATAGCTGGTGACGCTGTCTTCCCAGTCGAGACCGAGGGAGGCGAGCACCGTGCCGAGTTCGGAGCGTGGGTCTTCGACAAGCTTTTCGTAGTGGATGAGGTGGGAGGTGGCGGAGGATTGCTGCTGGAAGTCTTCAAAATCGCTGAGAGAGCTGATCCAGTCCCTGGCGCAATCAGCGGGGTTCGTGTTGAATTTGCCGACATTGAGGCGGCTGGCGAGAACGTCTCGGCCATCGCGAAGGAGCATGATAAAGACCGCTTTGGGGTTGCGGCGGTGGAGGACGCGGGGGTCCACGCGCATTTTGGAGCCGATACGCGGTTTGCCAGAGGCGTCGCGTTGGCGGAGAAGCAGGGTGTCGATGAAGTCGAGCCGATCGTCGAGGGTTTGCAGGCCGCGTCCGGTGTCCAAGAGTTCTTGCAGCGCGGCTTTGATCCAACTGGGTTGGATGCCGGAGCGGTAAGCACGCATGATGAAGACGCCGAAGTTGTTCTTTATGGAGGAAGCGAACTGGTTGGTGTCGAGGACTGTTTCAGGATTGTCGAGCAGAGTGAGAAGGAAGCTGGGTTCGTAGGGAGCTCCGGTTTCGTCAAGCAGGCGGTCGGGAAACACTTCGTAGCCCATGCTTAGTTTTGAGTGCGCGTTTAGCATGGTGGCGACGAGGGTGCCGCCGGTCCGTCCGCGAGGGATGAGGAAGAGGTCAATCATGGGGAGGAGATGGGTCTCGATGTGCGAGACGGGTTTGGATAAAGCTCAAGCGCGGAGGTTAACAAACCAGTAGTGGTTCGCGGATTCAAGCTCGCAAGCTGCGCAAGGGATGTCGCGAAGCAGTTCCTGGAAGGAGTCGGGGCTGAAGGACCAGAGTTTAGTTTTCAAAGTCATAGTCTCCGCGCAAATCATGCCGTCCCGCCAGACCGGCCGGGTCTCCGGCAGCCAGACTCCGCCGCGCTTGGGGTGGGTGTCGGCACAAAAGCCGATGAGGGCAATGCCGCCGGGTTTGAGGAGTTTGTAAGTGCGGTGGACGGCGGATTTCGGGTCGCCAAAGTAAGGCAGGCCGAAGAGGAAGACGGCGTCGTATTGGCCGTCGTGGGAGGGGGCGAGGGTGACGATGTCGCCAAGGATATCGGGTTGGCGGGCGGGGTCGGTGTCCACTTCGATGACTTTGAGGTCGGGAGAAAGCCAGACTTCGTGCTCGCGGCGCTGGGCGGGGGGGAGGGCGCCGACATTGAGGGCGGTGCCGGTGCGGGGGGCGCAGGCGTCAAGGAAGCGCCACCAGAAAACACGGGGATCGCCAAGGGGCCAAGGGTAGTCGGTGGAGAAGGATTTGCCGCGATCCGCACGGAGGAGGTTGATCTTTTCCAATGCAACGGACTCCTCCCCAAAGCGGGAGCTGATAGGCTTGTCCGGGCTGTCATTGGAGAGGGGGAAGCCATCGCGGGCGACGTGGCGGAGGGAGAACCAAGTGGTCTGGCGTGCCAGCTCTGCGGGGGTGGGCTGGCCGCCGGTGGCGGGCTCAATGACGGGAATGTCGATGCCGGAGGGAAAGTTTCCGTATTTGAGGGGATGGTTGCGGATGAAGTGGAGGCGGTTGTCGATGGTATTGCACTTTTCGAGAAGGGGCAACGGGCGGGACTGGAAGCCGCCGTCGCTCCACATGGTGGCGATGGCGGACCAGAGGTGGGGGGAGAAGGCTTTGTCAACGCAGACGAGACCGGAAGCGGCGCCCGTGTCAGCGCCGGCACCCATGGCGAGATTCAAGACATTGCCGCCATGATGAGTGAAGGTGCGGAGGTCGAAGTGGCGGGCGAGCTCCGCGGTTTCCTGGTGGAAGAGATCCCAGGCGCGACTGAGAAGCTCCGGGCTGTAGGCCGGCATGGGGCTGGCGCCGACGAGGGTGGTAAGGGTGTTGTTGTGGTAGCCGACGGTCCATCCGTGCTGCTCAAGGTGTTGGTAGAAGGCGATGTCCCGGGGACTGAGGTCGTATTCGTACCAGTGGCGGGCTTGGTGATGGACCATGACGGTGGCGCGGATATTGCGCGCGAGCAACAGGGGGGCGATGCGCTGGAGCGAGCGGGGACCGGCGTCGACGTCAAATTGGATGAGAACGCCTGGCCGGCCACTGTCGTGGGGGGAGGCGGGGTGGTGGTCGAGAATGTCGTGCCACGTGAGGAAGCGGGTGTTTTTCTCCAGGAGGAGATCGAGGCAGCGGGTGTAGTAGGCGAGAGGGTTCTCGTAGTAGGCGGGGAGTTCGTTGACAAGGGTGGTGGCGCCCTCATAACAGGCGGTGGGGCGCCACTTGCGCTGGCTCGGCTGGCGTGGACAGGCGGGCGGGGAGGCGAGCGGGGCGGTGAGGGTCATGACCCCGCCGGTGCTGATGTCCACCATGGTGGAGAGCTGGTGGTCGAGGGACCGGAAGTGGCTGAGTTGAAGGGGGTCGAGATCGGCGGGGTGCAGAGTGAGTGTGAGGATGTTCGACTTGGCGGCGAGCGGTGGCGTGGCAGCGGGAGCCGAGGCGGTGGAGGCGTCGTGTTGGGTGGCCCAGAGGAGGTAGGTGCCGGGCTCATCCGGGAGGGGGATGGAACCGAATGAGGGCTGGCCGGGAAAGCTGAGTCCGGCATGGGAGCCTTTCTTGTGCAGGTGCAGGGTGAGTGTGGCGCCGGCAGGCAGTGCTGCGTACCCTAGCTTTTCCCCAGTGGTGTAGTGGGAAAAGTATTGCTGAAGGCGGAGGACTGGGGCGGCTGGAGGCATGGGGTTGGGCAGGGATGGCGTGATCGGCCAGCGGATGGGATTCGGCACCTCAGGTTAGTTGTGGCGAAAGGGCCAACGCCATTTTCGCGCGGAGGGGGGGGGATGCAAAGCGGCTTTGAGCGCGGTGATTTTGTCTTCGAGGATATGGATTTTGGCGGTGAGCTTTTCGATTTTTTCGTCACGCCGTTTGATCATGCCGGTGTGGTCGTCACGGAGGGTGATGAGGCCTTCGACGGTGTGGACGAGGTCGGGTGCGAGGGCGGCAAGATGGGAGCTGGCGGCGGGGGAAAGGGAGGCTAGGCGTTCGAGGATGTCCGGAGGAAATGGGAGAGGAGTGCTGCCGGCTTGAAAAGGGGGGCTGCCTGCGCGCATGGCGGCGAGCAGGAGGGGGAGGGCGCTGTTGAAGCCCTGGGTGAAGAGGGAGGGGGAAAAGCCGGGTTGACCGGACTGGTCGAGGCAGGTGAGGGGGCTGCCGCTGACTTTGGCGGCGGCAGCGAGCAGCCAGGCGTTGGTGTGGCTGGTTTTGGTGACGTAGGGAAGGTCGCGGACGAGCGCGGTGCGGAAGGCGAGGTTGAGGCCCTGGGCGGGATCCTCAGCGGTGGCTGTGTAGGCGGCGGTGGCTGGTTGGGTGGCGGCGAGGTCGAGGAAGATGCCCTGGGAGTCATGGGTGGCATCCACTGTGGGGTCCTGAAAGAGACGCCAGGCGCGGGATAACCGGTCCGGGGCGGAGAAGTCGTCAGCACCGTGGGTGAGGAAGACTTCTGAGCTGGCGCTGGCGAGTGAGCCGAGGCGCTTCCATTTGATGGAGACGGCAGGCTGGCCTCCGCCGAGGGGGTCTGGGAGGGTCTCGTGACGGAGGGCGGCGCAGCCTGCGGCGGCGAGGCGGTCGTTGAAGGCGAGGACGGCGTCGCGGCCAAGAGGTGAGGGGTCGCTTTCATCCTCCAGGACGAGGACTTCCCAGGGGACGCCAGGATCTTGCTGGCGGGCAAGCGACTCGAGGGCGAGCCAGCCGATGCGGGCAGCGCGGCGCATGGGGATGGCAACGGTCAGGCGGGCACCGGTGGTTTCGTGCTGACGCACGCGCATGCAGTGGCCGTGGGTAAGGTCGCGGGGGACTCCTTCGTAAAGGTAGCGGTCGAGCGGGAGGGAGCCGACCCACCAGACAGGGTGGACAAGCGCCTGGGTGACGGCACCGGGCTGCGCGCGGACGGCGAGCCAGGCGGGGAGATCGAGGGCGGGGGCGGTTTTGATTTGTTCGAAGGGCTGGTCCTGGCCGTCCCAGACACGCCAGAGATAACCGCCGGAGTCGGAGAGGTAGTGGTCCTTGCGGGTCTGGTAGGCTTCGGCTTTGAGGCCGAAGTCGGCGAGGGAGAGGCAGGGGAGGGGGAGATGGCGGCCGTTTAGCTCGACCATTTCCTCAGGCTGCCCGAACTCCGTCCAGACGCGGTAGTTGGCAAGGTGAAGGGGGAAGTCTCCGCCGCCGGTGAGCTGGCGGAGGCGGCCGGAGCCGTGGGCGGCACAGGTGGAGACAGGAACTCCGGAGGCGCGCAGGTGGTCGAGAGCTTGTTCGATGGAGTCACGGGGCGGGGTGCCGTCGGCAAAAAAGTCACCGAGGGGATCGTAATGGAGGCCAATCTCGTGGCCGAGATCGGCGAGAGCGCGCAGGTGGTCGAGGGCGGTCCGACGGGAGGCGGGGTTGCGAAAGACGGCCGCGGCGGAATCGGTGGTGAGGATGAAGTAGGTGGAGCGGATGCCGAAGCTGGCCTCGATGCGGCCCATTTCGAGGGCGGGCCGGGTGTCGTGGTCCACATCATGGCGGAGGAGGCAAAGGGGGCGCTCCGGGGGGGGGAAGTCGAAAGCGCAGCGCTGGGATGGAGCGCCGGCAGGCTGGGAGAAGGTTTGGAAGTCGTAGCCAGCCTGGCTGAGGGCCTCACAAACGAGTCGGTAGTCCATGTCTGCGTGGGCGGCTAGCCATTTTCTGGTTCCTCCTCCAGCGCCGCGTCCGCGGGCATGGGGGCGGGCGGGGCCGCAGGTTTGGTGGAGCCGGGCCGGAGGTGGCGGAAGAGGCGTTTGACGGGGTTGGCGTAGTAGTCGATGCGCTCCTTCTGGCGGGCGGTGGTGTGCTGGAGCTGGCCGATTTTTTCATTGCGGCGGGTGAGCATGCCGCGGAAGTTTTGAAGCTTGGCTTCGAGTTTGGCGATCTTGGCGTCGCGCTCATCGACGGCGGTCTCGAACTGGGGGATGAGATCGAGGGAGGCTTGGCCGGCGAGGGAGAGGAGACGGGCGTGCACGTCAGGCGGGAAGACGTCGGAGGGCGGGGTGGGGCTGGTGAGGAAGGGCTCCTGGCAGAGGCGCATCAGCTCGCGGCGGTGGATGCTGATGGTGTTGAGGCCCTGGGTGAAGGCGGCGAGGCGCCAGTCGGGTTCGGTTTCATCCCAGAGGATGCGGGGGTCGGGGTCCTGAAGGATCACGCCGCGGAAGAGCCACTGGTCCACGCCGCGGCGGACTTCTTCGTTGGGGAGGTTGCGAAAGTAGCGGGCGTGGCCGGCCATGTTGAGCCCGGTGGGGTGACGTGTGAAGCCGTCCACTTCAGCGAGGTAGGATTTTTTGAGCTGGTCGTCGTAGAGGACGGCGCGATCCTGGGGGATGTCGTAAAACAGGCCGTAGCGGGACTGAATCCAGTCCACGGAGCCGCTTGCAAACAGGCGCATGGTGCGGGCAAAGCGGTGGGGATCGCAGTAGTCGTCGCAGCCCTGGATGCAGAAGACCTCGCATGCCGGGCCGAGGAGCTGGCCGATGCGGCGCCACTTCAGGGAGAGCGGAGGGCGGCCGGGCATGATCTCGTACTTCAGGGAAACGCAGCCGCGCTCCCGCATGCGGGGCTCGAAGGCGCGGACGGCGTCCTCGCCCATGCGGTCGGGATCCTCGGAGTCCTCAATGACGATGACTTCCCAGGGAAAGGTGGTGTTTTCCTGGCGGGCGACGGACTCCAGGCTGAGCCAGCCGATGGGCCCGGCTTTGAACATGGGAATGCCAATGGCGAGCCGGGCGGAGTCTGCGTTGGGGTGGGACATTGGGTCCGGGGAAGAATGGATGGTCAGGCCAGGAAGGCGGCGATCGCGGCGACGACTTCGGCTTTTTGCGCGTCAGCGAGTTCGGGGTAAATGGGGATGCTGATGACTTCGGAGGCGAGCTGGTGGGCGACTTCGCAGCCGATGCGGGAGGCGGGCGGGGTGTCGGCGAAGCATTTTTGCTGGTCCATGGTGACTGGGTAGTAGATTTCGCAGCCGATCTTTTTGCTGCCGAGGTGGTCGCGGAGCGCATCGCGCTGGCCGGAGCCGAGCACACGGAGGGTGAACTGGTTCCAGATGTGGGTGTTGTGCGGGTAGGCGATGGGCAGGACCAAGCGGGCGTCCGAAGCGGTGAGGGCTTCATTTTGAGCTGCGGCACATTTGCAGTGAGCGGGGTCGGCTTGCACCACACCAGGGAGCTTTGACAGCTCGTCAAGGTAGTAGGCTGCGTTGGCTTGGCGGGCGGTGGTGTAGCCGGCGTACCGCGGCAGTTTAACGGAAATCACAGCGGCCTGGAGGGGATCCAGCCGGAAGTTGCCGCCGACGAAGTGATGGTAGTACTTGGGCTTGGAGCCGTGGGTGCGCAGGATGCGGGCCTTCTCGGCCAGGGCATCATCCTGGGTGGCGAGGGCGCCGCCATCACCGAACCCGCCAAGATTCTTGCTCGGAAAAAATGAATAGGTGCCAAAGTCGCCGATGGAACCACAGAGCTTGCCTTTGTAGGCGGCGCCAAGCGATTGCGCGCCGTCTTCGATGACCTTCAAATCGTGCCCGGCGGCAAGCTCGAGCACCGCGTCCATGTCGGCGCACTGGCCGAAAAGATGCACTGGGATGATGGCCCTGGTTTTGGAGGTGACCTTGCGCCGCGCATCCTCGATGTCGATGTTGAAGCACACCGGGCAAGCGTCCACGAAGACGGGGGTGGCGCCGGCGCGGCTGACGCAGCCGGCAGTGGCGAAGAAGGTGAAAGTGGGAACGAGCACCTCATCACCGGGGCCGATGCCGAGGGCCATCAGAGCGAGCAGGATGGCATCGGTGCCGGAGGAAACGCCAATGACATGCTTGGTGCCAGTGAGTTCGGCAAGGGCGCTCTCCAACTGAGTGACCTCCGGGCCCATGATGAACTGGCCGGAGCGGAAGACGCGCAGGAAGGCTTCAGTGAACTCCTTTTCGAGGGGATGGTTTTGGGCGTTGACGTCGAGAAGAGGGACTGGCATGGGGAGGCAACTATGAGCGGGGATGCGGGTGGAAAAAGCGGTTTTTATGCGCTGGGTTTGAGGGTGTCGTAGCTGACCTTGCCGACACTAAGTTCGGGAGGCAGAGGGGCTTCCTCGTCGAGATCAAGGCAGGTGACGAGGCCAGCAGCGTCTTTTTGATAACGCAAGCCGGACTCGGGGCAGGCGGCGAGGCCTTGATGGTCGAAGCGCAGCAGATGGCCATGGCGGCTCATGTGGCCTTTGAGGCGGCCGGGAACTCCGACGATGAGCGCGTAGTCCGGCACATCGGCGGCCACCACCGCACCCGCTGCGACGAAAGCGTAGCGACCCAGCGTGATGCCGCAGACGATGGTGGCATTGGCGCCGATGGAGGCGCCGCGGCGGATCAAAGTCTTTTCATAAAGGCTGCGGCGGACGACCTGCGAGCGTGGATTGGTGACGTTGGTCAGCACACAGGAGGGTCCGAGAAAGACGTCGTCTTCGATGGTGGTGCCGGTGTAGATCGCGACGTTGTTTTGGACTTTGACGTTGTTGCCGATGACGACGCCGTCCGCGACCATGGTGTTCTGGCCAAAGGAGCAGCGCTGACCGATGCGGGCTCCCGGGCAGACGTGGGCGAAGTGCCAGATGCGGGTGTCATCGCCGATTTCGGCGCCGGGGTCGATGACGGCGGTGGGGTGGGCTTGGTAGGCGGCCATAAATGCGGTGGGGAAGACCCAGGTGATCAGGCGCCGGCCTGGGCGAGGACACGAATGACGTCGATGCCGTTTTGCCCGTCTGAGATTGGGGTGGAACGGTCGCGCACGCAGTCGATGAAGTGCTGGAGTTCGAGGCGCAGCGGCTCGGTGGTTTGTTCGTCAAAAAGGACTTCGCTGCCCGCGTCATGGTGTTGCAGGCTGGCATCCACGGTCTTGTGATGCAGGAGCACTTTCTGCTCTTTCTCGAGGTATTCGATGATGCCATTGCTGCCGACGACACGCAGCACGCGCGAGTCGGCGGGCCAGAGCCAGGAGTTGTGTAGGGTGGCCTTGATGCCGCCTGGAAAGTCGAGGTGAAGATAAACGTCGTCGGCTATGCCAGGCTGAAGGCCACGGTGAGAGAAGCTGGCGACGTTTTCGGGAGCAGCGCCAACAAGGTGCAGCAAGACCGCGACGTCATGGACGCCGAGAGACCAGAGCACGTCTTCTTTGTCGCGCACCTTGCCGAGCTTGGCGCGTTGCTGGTGCAGGGTGAACACGGTGCCGATGCGGCCGGCGGTGAGGGCTTCCTTGATGACGCGGATGGCCGGATGGTAAAGCAGCAGGTGGCCGGTCATGAGGATGCGGCCATGATCGAGGGCGGTGCGGTGGAGATCCTCAGCCTCTTCAATCGTGAGAGTCATGGGTTTCTCGACAAACACGTCTTTGCCTGCCAGGAGGAAGGCTTTGGCGATGGCGTGATGGGTGCGCGCTGGGGTGGCAATGGCGATCGCGGGCAGGTCGGGATCGTCGAGCAAGGGCGCGTAGTCCTCAGCGGTGGCGAGGCCGGGAATGTCAGCAGCATGCGCGCTGCGGATGGCCTCGGAGGGATCGACAATGGCTCCAAGATGACCCAGTCGATGCAGTGTGCGGACGATGTTTTTGCCCCAATTGCCAGCGCCGATGACTGCGATTTTCATGGGTAGCGTACCGGAGGCAGGAATCACGCTTTGACGATTTGACCCGGGCGGCCAGCGAGGTCTTTGAGCGCGTTGCGGGTGTCCACGACGCAGGGGCTCCACTCGAGCAGTTGGGGCAGATCGAAGCAGTCGTGTTTGGTGGAAATGAGAACGCAGTCGAAGGCGCGCACTTGGTCCTCGGTCCAGTCGATCGAAGGAGTTCCAGTCCAGGCGGCGTGTTCGCGGCTTGGCGGAATCACCGGGATGAAAGGGTCATAGTAGGACACGGCAGCGCCTTCGGACTGGAGGAGGTCCATCAATTTGAAGGAAGGGGACTCGCGCATGTCATCGACATTGGATTTGTAAGCGAGCCCCATGACGAGGATGCGGCTGCCGTTGACCGGTTTGCCCAAGCGGTTAAGAGCTTGAAAGACACGGCGCACAACGTATTCCGGCATGGCCTCGTTGATCTCGCCGGCGAGTTCGATGAAACGGGTGTGGATGCCGTATTCGCGGGCTTTCCAGGTGAGGTAGAAAGGGTCGATGGGAATGCAGTGACCGCCAAGTCCGGGCCCGGGGTAGAAGGGGGTGAAGCCGAAGGGTTTGGTGGCGGCGGCATTGATGATCTCCCAGATGTCAATGCCCATGCTGTCGGCGACGACTTTCATCTCGTTGACGAGGCCGATGTTGACGGCGCGGTAGATGTTCTCCAGAAGTTTGGCGAACTCGGCGACCTGGGTGGAACTGACCGGGACGACTTTTTCGCAGATGCTGGCATAGAGGGCGACGCCAGCTTTCAAGCAGGCTGGCGTGTGGCCGCCGACGACCTTGGGGATGTTGTGGGCGGAGAAGGTGGGATTGCCTGGATCTTCACGCTCGGGGGAATAGACGACGTGGAAGTCGGCGCCGATGGTGAAGCCGCGCGCCTCAACGCGGGGCACGACTTCTTCGATGGTGGTGCCCGGATAGGTGGTGCTTTCGAGGCTCAGGATCTGGCCTGATCGGAGATGGGGCTGGAGGGTCTCCAGGGTTTTGACGACGTAGCTGAGATCCGGCTCGTGATGACGGGAAAGCGGAGTTGGGACACAGATGATGATGGCATCGACTTCGGCGACTTGGGAGAAATCCGCCGTGGGGAGGAAAGCGCCGGACCTGACATGAGTCGCAATGGCCCCGGCTTCGATGTGTTTGATGTAGCTGCGTCCCTCTAGCAGGGCGTCAATCTTGCTCTGATCCACATCCAGTCCGATGGTCTTGAATCCGCGCGCGGCAAAATTCAGGCCGATGGGGAGGCCGACGTAACCTAGCCCGACGACACCGATGACGGCCTGTTTGGATTCGATTTTGGAAAGGATGGTCATGAAACAGGACGGTCTAGCGTTGGCACGACGGGCTTGCAACCGGATTTGCCCTTTGCGCGAGGCTCCCCTGGAGGGATTGACGGGGCGCTTGAGTCCGGTTAACAGGAGGCGGCGTGAAGCTGCTATTCACCAACAACACTCTCAGCAGGCTGGCGGGGACCGAACTGGCGATCCGCGACCTCTGCCTGGAGATGCGCCGTCGCGGGCACGAGGTGGCGGCTTATTCACCGCAGCATGGGGAGGTGGCTGGCCTGCTGCAAGAGGCGGGCATTCCTGTGCTCGGTTTGCTGGAGGAGGCGCCGTTTGAGCCGGATGTGATTCACGGCCATCATCAGTTGGAGACGACGCTGGCCGCGCTGCGCTGGCCGCGGCGGCCGGTGATCTCGTTTTGCCGCGGGCTGGAGGCCTGGCAGGAGGAGCCTTGCACGGCGCCGAATGTGGTGTTGTGGACGGCGGTGGATGAGCCCTGCCGCCAACGCTTGCTGAGTGCGCCGGGGGTGAGAGCCGAGGCGGTTCGTCTGGTCTTGAACGGGATCGATTTGGCAAGGTTTCCTGAGCGTGACCGGTGGCGGGCGAAGCCTGAAAAGGCGCTGGTCTTCAGCAACTACGCCACGGAGTCGAACTTTGGCGGCAAAGTGATGGAAGTTTGTCGTGCGGCGGGCTTGCAGGCGGAAATCGCCGGTGCGGCGGTGCGGCGGCCTTTGGCGGACCCGGGAATGGCGCTGGCAGAGCAGGACGTGGTGTTTGCCAAGGGCAAGGCGGCATTGGAAGCGCTGGCCTGCGGAGCGGCGGTCGTGGTCTGCGACGAACGCGGATTGGGACCTCTGGTGACGCGGGAGAATTTTGCGCGATTGCGCGGGGAGAGTTTTGGTTATCCCTGCATGACAGAGGCGGTGACTGCGGAGGGCGTGACAGCGCGGCTGGCGGCTTGGGACCCACAGGAGGTCGAGGCGGTGGCTGTTCTGGCGCGAGCGACGGGCGGTTCTGAGCGAATGTTTGACGAACTGGAGTCGCTCTATCAGCAAGCGGCGGCCGCGCGGGTCATGCCGGCGAGTGCAGAGGAGTGGGCGAGTTTTGCCAGCAAGTTCTGGGAGGCCTGGATCGTGCGGGCAAAGCTTGGGCGTGAAGTCTGGGGTGAGGGGGAAAAGCGCGACCTGATCGAACCATTTTCGGCAGGGCAGGCGGGCATGATGGAGGCAGGACACAACCGAATGCTGGATCGATTGCGCAAGGGCTTGGGGGCGATCGATGAGGCGAAGGCAGCGCGCAAAAAGCGTTTGAAGGAGCAGGAACGGAAGACGGGCGGCTTTTGGGCTCGGTGGAAAACCGGGGGATGAACTGGGGGCCAAGATTGTCAATTCAATGGTGACCGTAAAATGAAGAAACATGTCCCATCCTGGAGAAGAAGACGGCTGCTGGGCTTGGCCTTGGCAGGTCTGACCGCATGCGGCCGGAAGTCAGAGAGCGGCCAGCCGTTGGTGATCGGGATGGATGCAACCTACCGGCCGTTCGAATACGTGGATGCCGCCGGGTACATCAGCGGGGTTAGCGTGGACATCGGACGTGCCATTGGGGAGGAATTGGGCCGTGAAGTGGAGTTTCGGAACGTCCAGTTTGATGGGTTGATTGTGGCGCTGAAGACGGGGGCGATCGACTTGATCATTTCTTCAATGACCGCCAACGAAGAGCGGCGGCAGTCGATTGCCTTCTCCGACCCGTATGTAAAGACGGGCCTCTCGGTCCTTGTCGCCAAGGAATCACCTGTGCAGACAGCCGGGGACCTGCGTCAGCCGGGGCGGCGAGTGGTGGTGCGTATTGGCACCACGGGAGAAGGGTGGGCGCGGGAGCATCTGCCGGACGCGGCTTTGGTGCGGTTGGACACGGATGCAGCCTGTGTGCTGGAAGTGGTGAATGGCGGGGTGGATGCGTGGGTTTACGATCAGATTTCGATCATGAATTACCACGCGCAGCATGCCGCCAGCACGAGGGCGCTGTTAGCGCCTTTGCGTGAAGAGTTTTGGGCAGTGGGAATGCGCCGCGACTCGCCGAACGAATGGGTGGAGGGCATCAATCGCGCGTTGCGCAAGCTCAGAGAGACCGGAGGTTTTGGGGTGTTGGCCGACCGTCACCTGAAGACGGAGCGGGATTTAATGCAGAAGCAGGGCCTGCCGTTTGTTTTCGACCTCGGCGAGTAGGGGACTGAGTCTTTTGGGATTGGCAGGGCTGTGGATTTGTTGAGAATGAGAAAATGAAGCGCTTGCAGGTGTTGAACAAGATGCTGGTGTCGTTGGCGGCGGTGGGCTGCTTCGCCTTCGCCGTTTTGTGGAGGGGACTTCCTGAGCCGAACCCGCTCAAGCTGGCGGTGGGCACTCGTCTGGGATCGGAGGCGCTGGTTTACGCGTTGTCGCAGGGAAAAGCGCTTTCTGCGAGTGAATTAAGGCTCATCGAGATGTCGGGAGCCACCGCGATCTCGCGGGCGCTGGAGAATGGTGTGGCGGACGCCGCAGTGCTTTCGGTCGATGAGGCGGTGCAGTTGAATGATGCGGGCCAGCCGGTGCGCTTTGCTTTCGTGCTGGAGGAATCGGTCGGCGCGGATGTGCTGCTCACAACCGCCAAGGTGCCGCAACTCAAGGATTTGAAAGGCGCCCGCATTGGCGTGGAGGTGCGGTCCTCGGGTCACTACTTGTTGTTCAAGGCGCTGGAGCGGGGGGGGTTGACGCTTGCGGATGTGGAATTGATTCCGCTCACGAGACGGGAAGTGCCAACTGCGCTGCAGGAGGGCGCCGTGGATGCCTTGGTGGTGACTGAGCCCGACGCGGTTCAGATCGCCAAAAATGATGCGTTGAGATTGTTTGACAGCTCCATGCTGGAGTTCCCCATTTTGCGTGTGCTGGCTGTCCGGGAGAGTGCCTGGGATTCCAATGCGCGCATGCTGAAGATCCTCGTGCAGCGGTATCTTCAGGCCCAGCCTCGAATGCGCGCCACGGATGCTGAATTTTTGGAGTACTTGATGCGCAGGACTGGGTTGGACAAGCAAGCTGTCGTTCGCATGCTCGAGCACTGTCATTTTCCGGATGCCGAGAAGACACGCAGCTGGCTGTCGGGTCCGCGCTTGGAGAATACCTTGGACGTGATCACACGCGATATGATGAAAGCGGATCTGATCAGCCGGCAAGCCCGGCGAAAACCAACGTGGGACAAAGCGATTCTGGAGCCTTAAGCCATGCGTTTCTTTCATTCATTGCAGTTTAAACTTTCAGCGCTGGTGCTGATTTTTGGCGCGGTATTGATCGCTTTTGGAGTGACCCAGCAATGGCGGCGGGACATTGACCGCCAGTTGCAAACGCGGCGCGAAGGGGCCATGTCAGCTTGCACCCGGCTGGCAGGGCTTTCGGAGCATGTGTTTCGGAGAAACCTGTCGAGCACGCTGGATTTGGACCTGAGCTACAAGGCGGCGCAGAGGGAGATGCGGCTGAGCGCCGTGGTGGACCATCGCAACCGGATGCTGCATGCCACGGCGCGGGATTGGCAGGGCAGACAAATCGAAGAATCTCCACTGCGCGAGGCGATGGGCGCGGCTGCCCGGGCCCGCGAGACCATGAGCTCGATTCTGGAGGAGACGGACAGTTCGATCATTGCCGTCGCTCCCTTTTTGATGGGCCGGGAGATGAGGGATCGCGGTGTGGTGGTGATGGCCCACGACAAGCAGGACGTGATTACCAGCGCCAAGAACAAAGCGATGGAGGAAGCGATCCGATTTTCCGTGTTTCTGCTGGGCGCTTGCTTGATGCTGTGGGTGGCTTTGAATACACTGGTGACGGAGCGGGTGCAGAAGGTGGTCCAGCAAACGGAGGGAGCAGCGGTGGAGGAAGGCCGCTTTGAGCCGTTGCAGGGGAAAGACGAGTTTTCTTTGATGTCACGCGCCTTTTACAACAGCTTGCGCATCCGCCAGGAGCTGTGGCAGAGCCAGCAACCGCTGTGGAAGCTGGTGGAGGAATTGAAAGATGTGTTCTGGTCGGCGTCCCTGACGGCGAAGCAAAGCTGGTATGTCAATCCGGCTTATGAAAAGGTGTGGGGCTTAAAGATCGCCGATCTCAAACAGAATCGCCTGGATTGGATGCGGGTGCTTTCCAAAAGCGACCGCAGACGGGCTGTGGCGGCCATGCGAGAGCTGATCAAAGGAGGGGCCGTGGAAGATCTGCGCTTGAAGGTGCATGCCGCGGCTGGAGCGCGCCGGGTGCTTTGCCGGAGTTTTGCGGTGGTTGGCAAGGACGGCGGCATCATCAGCATTGCAGGATTGGTGATGGACGTGACCGAGGGGCATGCGGTCAGCCGGCGTTTGGCGGAGGCGTCCGAGCAGGAGCGGCGGCGCATCGGCTGGGATTTGCATGACAATCTCTGCCAGCGCCTGGTGGGCGCGCTGTTCAAGTGCAACTCCATGCTGGCGGCGGCCAAACGGGATGAGCCGCCGCAGACGGAGCGTTTGGCGCAAATTGCCGAAGAGATCTCCGAAACCACTCAGTTCGCGCGCGCTCTGGCTCGGGGGCTGGCGCCGGTGCTGGAGGGAGGCAGTGAGGTGGAGGAGGCGCTGGAGCAACTGGCGATTTTCTTGAACCGGTCCTTTGCCACCCGCTGTGAGACCGCGCTGGATCCGAGATTGCCTTCACTGCGAGCGGAGGCGGCCACCCACCTTTACCGGATCGCGCAGGAGTTGGCCATGAATGCAGTGAAGCACGGCAAGGCCACCCAGGTTGAGATCCTGTTCTGGCGGGAGGAGGAGAACTTGCAACTGCAAGTCCGCAGCAACGGCGCGCCTTTCCATGGTGTCGCGGCCAGCCAGGGCAAAAAAGGCATGGGCATGCACATGATCCGCCAGCGCCTGGACATCCTGGGCGCCCAGATTCATTTCAAAGCGGCGCGGCCGGATGACCCCTGGAACTTGGTTGTTTGTGAGGTGCCGTTGGAGGAGGTGGAAGCGCTGGCTGGTGATGCGGATGATGATGGCGATGAGAAGCCGTTTGCCGAATCGCGCGAGAGCGGTTTTATTTGAGGATGCCGACCTCGCGCTGCGCCAGCCTTCACCGCAAAACCGCGGAAACTGACATCACCATCGAACTGAACGTCGATGGATCCGGTGTTTCGACCATTGATACGGGCATTCCGTTCTTTGATCACATGCTGACGTTGTTTGCAAAACACGGGCTTTTTGATCTCAAGGTTCGTGCTGTTGGCGACATCGAGGTGGATTTCCACCACACGGTGGAGGACACCGGCATCGTCCTCGGCCAAGTTTTTCGCGAGGCGCTGGGAAACAAGGCTGGGATCACCCGTTACGGCTGGTGCCTGCTGCCGATGGATGAAACGCTGGCGCGCGTGGCGCTTGATCTGAGCGGGCGTGCCCTGTTGGTGTATGCGGCGCCGGAGCGTGTGGAGGCGATTGGCGGGCGCTTCAGCTACCAGCTCGTTGAGGAGTTTCTGCGCGCCTTTGCCGGAGCGTTGCTGGCAAACGTGCATGTGGACATCCTGCGCGGCCGCGACGCGCACCACATGGCTGAGGCCATCTTCAAAGGATTGGCGCGGGCGCTGGACATGGCGGTGCGGTTGGATCCGCGTGTCAGCGGGATTCCCAGCACCAAGGAGGTGCTCTAAGCATGACCGTCGCGAAAACTGAAGGCAGCCCGATGCGGCTGGGAGTTCTGGACTATGGCGCGGGCAACTTGCGCAGCGTCTTGAATGCCTTTGCCGCGGTTGGCCGTCGAGCTGAGTTGGTAGCCGAGCCCGGAGGGTTTGATCGCATCGACCTGCTCGTTTTTCCGGGGCAGGGTGCGTTTGGCGACAGTGTCCGCATTTTGCGCGAGCGCGGTTTGTGGCAGCCTTTGCGTGCCTGGCTGGCGGCAGAGCGCCCGTATCTCGGCATCTGCCTGGGTTATCAACTTCTGTTTGAGGGCAGCGAAGAATCTCCAGGCGTCGAGGGGCTGGGCGTTGCCGGCGGCATGGTGCGGCGCTTCGAGCAATCGGCTGGCCTCAAAATCCCGCACATGGGTTGGAATCAGGTTCATTGGAACGACTCCCAGAGCAGGTGGTGGCGAGGGCTGCCAAATCCGGCGCACCTGTATTTTGTGCACTCCTATTATCCCGAGTTGAAGGACAGGACCGAGGCGCTTTGCATGACCGATTACGCCGCGCGGTTCGCCGCTGGCATTGCCCGGCCAAATTTGCTGGCGGTGCAGTTTCACCCGGAGAAAAGCCAGCAACTCGGCCTGGATCTGCTGCGCAACGCGGTCACCGTGCTGGAAGAGCGGGCGCTGGGGTGACACCGCGAACAACGGCCTGTCAGCGGTCGCGTGGCGGCACGAGCCGGCTGGCGCGTTCCAGCGTGCGCCTTTCCTCGTCGGTGAGCGAGTGAATGCCCTGCTCGCTGATTTTGTCGAGGATCGGGTCGATTTCTTCGCGCATCAAATCGACGGTGGGATCGCCCGTGGGATTGCGTTTGCGCGCGGCTTCATGGTCGATCTCCAAGTCCACGGCGAGACGGCGGCGGCGGGGGCGCACCAGCTCCAGTTGGGCGGGGTCCTCACGGCGGCGAGGTCCGGGCGGCGCCGACCAGAGCTGGCGGTAAGTGAGCGGGTTTCCGCCAAAACCAAGCATTCGCACGTAGTACCAGCCCATGAGAGCGCCGCCCAAATGCGCGAAGCTGGCGATGCCGCCGCCAGGAAATCCATGCCATAAAAGGCCGCCCACACCCATGAGCAGGTTGATGCCGACAGCAAAGGCGGCGAGCTTCCACATGCGCACCCGGACCGGGATGATGAAGTAGATGAGGGCGGTGAAGACCTCGTTGGGCAGCGTCACGGCCAGGGCCAGGAAGAGGGCGAAGACCGAGGCCGAGGCACCCACGAGATAAACCGGGCCGGGATCAAGCCAGGCCCGAACCGCGATCTCCAAGGCTGCGCCCAGCAGGCCGCCGAAGATGTAAATGCGCAGGAAATGCGCGCCGCCGAAGATTTGCTGCACCTGTTTGCCAGCAAACCAGAGCATCAGCAGGTTCACCAGCAGGTGGCCCAGCGTGGCGTGGACGAACATGTAGGTGAAGATGGTCCAGACATGACCCTGCACCAGCAGATCGAGACTCACCCCGCCCTTGGGCATTGGCTGCGGGCCGCCCTCATCCATGAACCAGCCAAAGAAATACTGGCAGACGAAAACGGCGATGTTCAGCGAGAAAACGACGGTGAAAGCATTCCAGCGCACGCTTCCACCTCTCCACAACGGCCGGGAGGGGCGCATGTAGTCGCGGTCATAAACGGACATGGTGTTCGGTGACGTGCCGCAGGGAGCGGTTTTTCATCCTCAGTTTAGCGTCCGGACCGGGAAATGCCAGAGGTGTTTTGCCGAATCCGCTGGCCGAGTGGAGGGCGAGGTGGCGTTAGTGCAAATCGCTCACACCCTGAGGCAGCTGGAACAGGGTTTCGACCTCGGTTGCGGACAGGGGCTTGTCGAAAACGGCCAGATCATCGATGTGACCGACATAGGAGGCGCCCAGCACGAGGGCGGTGCGGACCGGGTCCCACCCGAAACGCAAGTCCCAGCCGTCGATTGAACCCTGTTTTTGCGAATTCAGATACAGACTGCCTGAGGCGCCGCTGGCGTTGATCTTGTCCAAGGTGAAGACCACGTGCGTCCAGGTCGCTCGCGAGAACGGCGCGCGCGCAACTTGCACCATCGGCCGCTGATCGAAAGGGATGTCAGCCCAGTTGACGTTATTCGGGTTCCAAATCGAATGGAGCGGGCGAATGGCGTAGCGGAAAAAGCGCGGCGTTTCGTCCTTTGACCACTCGAGAAAAATGAAACCCTTTTTGCTGTCGTCGCCGACGATTTGCACAGGATCGCAGTAGCCCGGCTCCAGGTCCTTGTCGGGGGTCAATCGCAGCCAGACGGAAACAGAGGCATTCCAGTTGCTTTCGTTGTAGTTGAGCATGCCGCTGCCGTCATATTGCGGGCGGGTCGCCCCCTTTTTTGGGAAGTGCAGGGCGCCGCCGAAACGGCCTTCGTTGGCCGCCAACCGCGCTTCCTCATTGCCGGTGAATGGAATGAGCGCCTGGCTGGATTTGACTTGGCAAACTTTGCTCCCGCGTGAGAAGTCAGCGTCAAAGCTTTGGTCAAAGGAGGCGTGGAAAGATAAGGCGGCGCGCAGGCCATCCTCGCTCGCGAGCAGGCTTGTGGCCGCGGAACCGAGGAGGAAAGCGAGACAGGTGCGAAACAGGATGGGTTGCATGGCGTGGAATTACGCTGCAAGCGCGGGGCATTCATCACGCAAGGCGGTGCCGCGCTTTGATCAGCGGCAACTCAGTGCTCCGCGGTGTCCGCTTGTTTGGGAAGCTTGGTCAGGCTGGCCAGGTATTCGACGACATCGCGAAGCTCGCGTTTGTTGAGAATGCCGAGCATGGGGGGCATGACGGAGATGGGCGGGGTTTGAGTGGCGATCTCAGCGCGCGGAATCTCCCGCTCCACTCCATCTGCGGCACGAATCTTGAGCATGGAGCCGGTTTCCTCCAAAACCACACCAGCCAGGGTTGAACCGTCCTTCAGCGTCAGCGCAATCGTGCCGAAGCCCGGGGCGATGACGGCTCCGGGAGAGAGCAACGCTTCCAGCAGGTATTCACGCGGTTTCAATTTGCCGATGCCGGTCAAAACCGGACCAACATTGCTGCCCTCGGTGGCTTCGACGACATGGCAGGCGATGCAATTGCCGCCAAGGTGGTTGGTGACAAGGTCTTTGCCGCGCGCGCGATCACCGCCGCGCAACAGTTCAGGTGGCAGCGGCATGATGGGCATGCCGGCGGGTGAAAGTGCCGGCGCAGGCCTGCCTGCCTCGTGAGCCGCCAGTGCGGAGGCGAGCTCGGGTGAATCTGGAGCCAATGCCGCGGCCGCCTCCAGCAGATCCAGCTGCCACTCCGCGGCCACCTTTTGCTGAGCCAGCCGAGTCATCCAATCGAGCAGCACCTTGGCGGCTGGCGCTTGTGCCGATGCTGGAAGGGTCGGGACCAGAGACAGGGCTTCTTGCTTGAGGGACAGCCCTTTTTTCTCCTGGAGAATCGCGCTCAGGCGTTGGACGAACTGCTCCGATTGTTGTGACGCCTCGATGCGCAGCGCCGCTTGCCGCAATTCCTCGGGGGCCTTTTCCCGCCACATGCTCGCAAGGGTCGCGGACAAGGGCGCGCTGCCGGCGTGCTGGGCTCCCATCAGAGTCAAGGCTGCGGCTCGCACGTCATTCTCAGCGTGCTCATCGGCTACCATTTTACCGATGGCATCCGCGGACACGGGAACTTGCAAAGCCACCAGCATGGCAATGGCAGCCGCTTTCAAATCCGGCTCGCGCAGGGCCAGCAGTGCCTCAGAACGTGCCGCGGCTGCGTCGCTGGCGCCGTCCGAGTCGCGCTGAGTTAGGTCGTGCGCCATGCCATCCACCCGATCCAGGCGCGGTGGCTCAGCCCAGTTGGTCAAGTGAGCCAAAGCTTCGAGCCGCAACTCAATGGGTGCTGTTTCGGTGAGGGCGAAGGCGAGGGCGCTGCGCGCATTGGCGGCGCCGCCGAGGCGGAAGGCGGCGTTGAGCGCGCGGCGGCGGGTCATTGCAGAAAGCGGCCGTTCGCTGCCGGCCAGCGCAGCCAACTGTGGCCAAGCCTCGGGAACACCCGCATCATCATGGATGGCGCGCGCGGCTTCATCGACGAGGCGGATGTCGCTGTCGTTGAGGAAGACCGCGACCGCGGACGCCTGCTGCCGGCCGAGGGCGAGCAGAGCGGAGGCCCGCAGCCAGAAGGAAGTGTCGCTGGCCAGTTTTGCCAGCGTTTCCGCCGGCGCGCAGCCGGCCAGCCCTGTGACCACAGCGTGCCGCAGGGCCGGGTCAGCCGCATCCTTTTTCGTCATGGCGATCAAGGCGGGTGTGGCTTCCCCGAGACGCAGCTTGCCAAGCGCGATGGCCGCTTGCAGCCGCGCGGGCGCATGGCCGTCCGCCAGCAAGGGAATGAGGGCCTCGGCTTGCATGCCCTTGGCCTGGGGGGCATCGCCCAGCACCTTGGCGGCCTGCGCGCGGAGCAGGGCGCTGGAGCTGTTGATCTGCTTCAGTACGGCTTCGGCATCGCAAAGACCACGGCGCAGGCCGATGCCGAGCCCCCACAGCGCATGCACCCGGGCCAAGCCGGCGGCTTGAGCATCATCGAGAACCGCGGTCAAAACCGGCCATTGGGAGCGTTTCACCAGCTCCAGTTGCGCGCCAAGGCGGACGCGTTGGTCGGCATGACCCAGCAGCGTGGCGAGTTCTTTCTCGTTTTGTGTTTTGAATTCGCTGCGCAGCAATGCTTTCACCTCAGCGCGCGCGGCTTCGTCACGTTGGGCGCTCGCGTCGAGACGCCAGACGGCGCCTTTCTCATCCAGCGGATAACCTCCGTCCCAGTCGGCCAGATACAAGGCGCCTTCAGGCCCCCAGGCCATGCCGATGTTCATGATGCCTTTGTTGACAGGCACCTCGGCTGTCTGAACGAAGGAGGCGCCACGCGGCTCGAGCGTGAGAGCGGACAATTCGCCCGAGGGGAACTGGCTCAGCAGAAAGCGGCCGCGCAAATCCTCTCCCAGCGCGGTGCCCGGCTCCCATAAAAAACCGGCTGGTCCGTTGCGCGAGAGCGCGATGGGCGGCAGCACAAACAGCGGCTGCGCCTCATGCGCGGTCTGCCAAATGCCTTCCCGCATCCAGCGGCTGTTCATGCCCATGTATTGGTGGCCGCAGCGCCAGCCGGTGTCACTGCCCTCGATGATGTACACCACGCGCTCCTTTTCACCCGTCATGTCGGCGTCGTTGTCCACGCCGAAAAGGTTGCCCTCGGCGTCGAAGGCCACTTCCTGGACGTTACGCAGGCCATGCGCAAAAACTTCAAAGTTAGAGCCGTCGGGCTCCACACGCATCACGCAGCCTTCGTGCGGATAATAAAACTGCCGGCCCTCCTTGCTGGTCACATTCACGCCCTTGTCGCCGATGCTCCAGTAAATCCGGCCATCGGGGCCGAGGCGGGGTCCGTGCATGTCGTGGCCAGCGTAGGCGATGTGCATGCCGAAACCATGTGCCACCACCTCGCGCACATCGGCCACGCCGTCGTCGTCGTTGTCCTTCAGTCGCCAAAGGTCCGGCGCCACGGTGACGTAAACCCAGCCGTCGTGCCAGAGCACACCGGCGGCGATGCCTGTGACTTCGGTGTTGAAGCCCTCGGCAAAGACGGTGATTCGATCGGCTGTGCCGTCGCCGTCCTCGTCGCGCAGTTGGTAAACGCGCTCGCTGTGGACGGTGAGGTCCTTCCAGTCGATCGAGCCGTCGCGATTGTGATCCTTCAAACTTCCGCGCGGAATGCGCAGCTTTCCGGGGGCCAGTTGCTCGTGGAGGAAGGCGCGTTTGGCCTCCACGCTGTCCAGGGCGACGTCGTCCGGAATCCAGTCGCGGTGCTCGCGGATGTCGAGGTCGGCGGCTTTGCGGCGGGTGGTGGCGGCGACATAGACGCGGCCCTGGGGATCCACCGAGACGGCCACCGGATCGGGCACGTTCAAGTCGCCAGACCATTGGTGGAGGTCGAGCGTTGTCTCGGACCGCGCGGTGGCGGCAAGCGACAAGAAGACAATCAGGTGGCGGAACGGAGGGGGCATGAGCATGCCTTACTCCGCTCCGGCGCGTCTTCAAGCGCGTTGGATTTTCAAGGGGTGCCGCGCAGCATTTTCCCCAAACCAGGCAAGTTGACGCAGTAGATCAGCGCGGCGAAAATGTGGGCGTCGAAATTGAGGTTCATCAACCGGCTGATGCTCAAATGCATGGCGATGATGGCGAGTCCCCCGGCAAAGGACCAGCGGCGGCTGATGAGAACGACAAAACCGAGCAGTTCGATCAGCAAGCCGCTGCCGAAGACCAGGCGGGCAATGTTGGGGTGGTCGAGCAAGAATTCAGTCACGCTGCGCAGCCAATCCGGCGGCATGTTGAGCGTGTCGTAGAAGTGGTTGTAGTGTGTTTTCAGCAATTGCACCGCCAGCAACGGAGCGCGCAGCAACCACATGCCGTCCGAGTTGGCCAGTTTGACCAGTCCGCAAACCACGTAGCTGGCGGCGATGACGATGAGGGCGGCATGGGCGGCCTGGCGATGGCGATCCAGGTCAGGTTTCAGTGTCACACTCCAGTTGAGACGTCCGTTTCCTCGTCGCGGCCAGGCGTAAACGAGCAGTTGCGCCAGCAGCATCATGGTGACGAGCTGCCAGCTATGGTTGATGGCGCCCTGGGAGTTGATCAGCGTGCCAATGAGGGTGGCAAAAAAGGCCAAAGGCAACAGCCCGAGTGCGGGCAGAAAGCCGGCCACGTAAAGCAGGAGAAAGGCGATGACGGCATTCTGCGTGAGCGCGCCGGGCGGGTGATGGCCGAGCCAGGTCAGGTCAAAAAAACGCGCCAAGCCGACCGACTTGGAAGGGTCTTGAGTGGTGTAGGGCGCCGTCTCCCATTTGATATTGATGAAGGCGAGCGCGGCAAATGCCGCCCGCATGACGAACAATTCGATCGGGCCGTAGGCGAAGCTCCCCGGCTTCCACCAGGGACGGCTTGATGGAGCGGCGGGGGTCATGGCTTTGGCAGCTTGTGTTCGGCCAGCAACTCGGCAGGCGGGCCGCCTTCGGCGCCATGACCGGCGTTGAAGGTGCGAATTTTCAGGCGCAGGGCGGAGACGCCTGGAGGAATGGCGGCGTCAATCAGGCGGCCGGTGAGTTTGTCGAGCGTCTTCGTGCCAGCCTGCTGGCGCTCTTCAGCGGTAGCTTGCTCGGAATCACGGCCCTGCGGATTGGTGATCTCGGCAAGCTCGGACTTGTACATCTTTTTGGACGTGGCGGAACTCGTCTTGAAAAGCGCCTTCATGGGCAGCGGCTGGTCCTTGTCGTCGGTGACGAACATGACGTCCGCCTCCTCGCTGATGTTGGAGTACATCGGGAAGTTGGAGAAAGGGAACTCTTCGCGGATCAAGTAGAGAGCCAGCACCAGGAGTGTCATTGCCGGAAAAGGGATCCAGCGCCAGACACGGCGGAGCGGCAGACAGCAGTCGGCATTCATCGGCCTTTATCGAGCGTAGTCGGCCAGGCTTTGCAAGCGGCACTTCAGAGCCGATTTTGCGCGGACGATAAAATCAGTTGCGCAAGAGCAGCGCCGACTTACTATGCCCGCCCCTTCACCCCAATTTCCGCATCATGTCCCAGCATCGTAGTCTTAAAACCGCCGGATCCGTTGGCACCAAGCGCAGCGTTCTCAAGCGTGGCGAGCGCGTCAAATTGCTGAAGTCACGCGGTCTGTGGAGCGAGGGCCGGCTGCCCACCAATTTGCCGAAAACCAAGCCGGAATAATCCCGGAGTGCTGGCGCGCTGAGCGCTGGAGGAAAATCCTCGCGTGCGCCTGAACCGATATCTCAGCCTTTGCGGCCTTGGCTCGCGCCGGGGCGTGGAGGCGCTGATCACGGAGGGCAAAGTCTCCATCAACGGCAGCTACGTGCGCGCCCTCGGCACCCAGGTGGGTGAGGACGACGAGGTGCGGGTCAACGGACGGGTTGCACGCGTGGCGCGCGGTGTGGTTCTGGCTCTGCACAAACCGAAAGGCTACGTCTGCAGCCGGGGCGACACCCACGATCGGCTGACCATTTACGATTTGCTGCCAGCCAAGTACCAGTCCCTGCACCACGTGGGGCGCCTGGACAAGGAGAGCGAGGGCCTGCTGTTGATGACCAATCGCGGAGACCTTTCACACCGGCTGATGCACCCCAGCGAGGGCGTTGAAAAGGAATACGAAGTGGCGGTGGACCAGCCCATTGATCCCGCGGTGGTGATTCCGAAGCTGGTCAAAGGCATGATGACGGCTGAAGGTTACGCCAAGGCCGAGCGTGTTTGGGAAGCCAGCAGCGAATACCGGTTGTACTTGGTGCTCAAGCAAGGGCTGAAACGGCAGATCCGTTTGATGATGCACGCGCTCGGCTTTGAGGTGGAGCGGCTGGTGCGGGTGCGCATTGGCTGGCTGGTTTTGAAAGGCCTGCCGAAAGGCGGCTGGCGCGAGTTGAGCGAGGCGGAAGTGGCTCGATTTTTTGCTGAGGAATCCAAGCCGGCCCAAAAAAAGAAGCCTGCCAGCAAGCCGCCAGCGGCAGCAAAGCGTTTGCCGGCCGACGGTTCTAAAAAGGACCGGAGCAGGACAACCCGTCCGCAACGCCGGGAAAAACCGAAGCGTTAAACAGTCGATTCTGAAAAGCGCGCAGCCCCGGCGCCGAAGGCAGGCCCTAGTAGATTGTCCGGCTTAAAATGATGACTCCAACGAAAGCTGATTGGGCTCACGCAAGGACGCCAAGGCGCAAATTTTTTTGGTTCAATCGGTTCATTTTCACCAAATTCTTTGCGCCTTGGCGTCTTTGCGTGATAAAACGGGAACCATCAGTTTAAGCCTGACTAACCACTAGTGGCTCATGTCAGCAAATCTGAGGGGTTTAAATGACAAAATCATGATGGGCAAAATCATCCGGCTCAAAAATGATTCTACCCTTCATGATTTTGTCACAAGCATTCACCAGCCAACCTTGACGGATCGCACCACTAGCCGCAGGCACTGACCCCGGCGGGCGGGTGCAGGCGCAGAAAAATGTGGCTTTACACGCAAATAAGCGTGTAAATCGACAGCTGTCTCGAAAACCCCGTCATAAAGCAACAAATTTGTCCGCTATGGCGTTGCTGGTAAAACCACAAATCTGTCGATAAACTCCCTGTTCGCCCAAAGAATTGAGTTCATCGTTCAACTTCCGACACTATGTCTGATGCTCCTTCCAAGTGCTCTACGTGCGGAAGTCGTTCGGCATCTCACTATCTGACTTCGATCATTCATGGTGACCTTGAACGCTGAAGAAAAAGTTCCCGCATGGCTAAGGACTCGCATGCAGACCCCGCTACCGACTTCCAGGATTCGCCATTTCCGGGCCGGAGGCTGATCGCATGGGCGGTTGGAATCTGAGCTGTTGTGATCCTCTTGCCGGGCTGGATTCTGAACATTGACCAATTACCAGAATAGGTTTCCCACGCTCAGACGGTTTTGTTCCTACCGACGGTTCCACTCTACTTCATCGGATTCTGGAAAGCTGTTGTCGGCAAGGGCTATCCGAGGATTTTATTTCTGATTTCTTTTGCGCCGTTGATGGGTTGCCGATTCTCTTCGTCCTCCCGTTCCGCGAGGACGAAGCGCACATTGAACCAAACAACGAACAAGCGCGTGACAGATGCCCGGCATCAAACGGCCAGCGAGATGCCGCGGTCAGTGCGCCCGACCACAGCGGACACGGGCGGATGTTTGCCAGCCGCGGCTCTTTAGACTGGCCTGCGGTGGGGAGATGCGATTAGCTTGCGGGCGATGCTTCGCTTCAGCCACAGCCGCACGGTCGCCGAGTCGCTCCGGGAGTATGGGCGCGGCATTGCGGGCGGGCTGATGTTTTCTTTGCCGCTGCTCTACACGATGGAGGTGTGGGAGGCGGGCTGCTTGTCCGGGCCGGGCCATCTTTTGGCGTTCGTGGCGGCGACGTTTTTGCTGCTGCTGCTCTACAATCGCTTCGCCGGTCTGCGGCGGGACGCGTCGTGGTGGGAGGTGGCGATCGATTCGGTGGAGGAAATGGGCATCGGCGTGGTGCTGTCGGCGGCGATCCTGTGGATCACGGACCGTGTCGATGCGGGCACGGGTTTCAATGAGGCGCTGGGGATGATCACGGTGGAGGCGATGACGGTGGCGATCGGGGTGTCTGTGGGCACGGCGCAACTGGGGGCGCCGGATGAGGGGGATCACGGTGTGGGCGGTGATGATGAGGACTCACCGGCGCTGCTGCCGCAACTGGCGCTGGCTTTTTGCGGGGCGGTGCTGTTTGCAGCGAACATTGCGCCGACGGATGAGGTGGCGATCATCGCGAGTGAGGCGCCGGCGTGGAAACTGCTGGTTATCGTGGCGGCATCCCTCGCTGTCGGCTCGGTGATCCTGCACTTTTCCGACTTTGTGAATGCGGCTTCCTACACCATCGGCGATCAGCGGATTCATGCCACGAGCCTGCTGCTCGGCTCCTATGTGATCGCGCTCGGGGCTTCCGCGGCCAGCCTGGCGTTGTTCGGTCAATTCAGCGATGAGCCGGCCGCGTTTTGCGCGGCGAAGACTATTGTCCTGGGCTTTCCTGCGATGTTCGGCGCCTCCGCCGGGCGGCTGCTGCTGCAAAGCGCCAAATCTGACGATTCATGAAAAAGAAGAACGCCAAAGCCACGGACGACCCACCCTCCAAGAATGCGCTCGAGTGGGGCGTGTTCGCGGTCAGCGCGCTGCTTTTGCTCGCGGTGTTTGCGCATCTCGCGTGGCGTGTGTTGAGCGAGAACGGCTCGCCCGGGCGCTTGGTGGTGACGACTGGCGAGCCGCAGAGCGCGGCCGATGGCTGGACGCGGGTGCCGGTGACGGTGACCAATGAGGGTGATGCGGCTGCCTGCGGCGTCAGGTTGCAGATCAAGGTGGCCGCGGGAACCTCCGAGCAGACGGGGGAGCTGGAAATCGATCGCGTGCCCGCCCGCGGGGAGCGCAAGGGGCAGGTCGCTTTTCGCGAGTTTCCGGCCAACGCGGTGGTCACGGGCGGGATCGTGGCGCATGAGGAACCGTGACAGGGCGAGAATTGACTTCGAGACGAGAGCCAGCCAGCAGCTAAAAAAACGTTGACCGGACGGGCTTTGCCCCTACTTTAGCGGCCCTCACGCTCCGGCGAAAGCCAGGCCCAATGATGCGGCCGCCTCGGCGGACAACGTGATTCCCCCCCATGAAAGCTGACATTCATCCGACCACCTTCCCCACGACGATCACCTGCACTTGCGGGGCCGTTTATCAAACCCTTTCCACTGTGGAAAATCTCAAGGTGGGCATCTGCGCCTCCTGCCACCCCTTCTTCACGGGTGAGACCCGCTTCGTGGACACCGCGGGCCGCGTGGACAAGTTCGCCCAGCGCTACGGCTCCACCGCGGCTCGCCGCGCCAAGCCGAAGCTCAGCGGCGCGGGTTCTTAGCCTGCCTTCATTTCTTTTGCCCGAACGGTGCCGCGTCCTGGTGACACGGCACCGTTTTTCTTTGTGCCGCGCCACCCGCGTCTGACCCTGCATGGACTACGCCCCGATCATCGAGACCAAACGCCGCCGCTTTGCCGAGCTGGAGGATTTGTTGGGCGTGCCGGGCTTTTTTGATGACGCCAAGAGGAGCGCGGAGACGCTGCGGGAGCATCGGCAGTTGCAGAAGCTGCTGGGCGGCTGGGCGGACCTGCAAAAGACGGGCCAGGAGCTTGAGGAGGCGCGGGCCATGGCCGAGGGCGCGGATGCGGACCTGGCGGCGATGGCGGCGGAAGAAATCCCGGCTTTGCAGGCGCGCGGGGAGACGTTGGAGAGCGAGGTGCGCGAGTCCATCCTGCCGCCTGATCCGCTGGAGGGTCGCGATGCGCTGCTGGAAATCCGAGCCGGCACGGGAGGCGATGAGGCGTCGCTCTTCGCGGCGGATTTGCTGCGCATGTACACGCGTTTTGCCGAGGCGCGCGGCTGGCGGGTGGAGGTGCTGGAGTCGAGCCCGTCCGAGGTGGGCGGTTTCCGCGAAGTGGTGGCCAAGATCAGCGGGGAGGAGGTCTTTCGTGTGCTGAAGTACGAGAGCGGGGTGCATCGGGTGCAACGGGTGCCGGCCACGGAGGCGCAGGGCCGTGTGCACACCTCCACGGCCACGGTGGCGGTGCTGCCGGAGGCGGACGAGGTGGATTTGGAATTGAACATGGATGAAATCCGCGTCGAAGTTTGCCGCTCCTCTGGCGCTGGCGGCCAGGGCGTCAACACCACCGACTCCGCGGTGCAGGTGATGCACTTGCCCACGGGCACCATCGTGCGCTGTCAGGACGGTCGCAGCCAGATCAAGAACAAGGAAAAGGCGCTCACCATCCTGCGCTCGCGCCTGTTGGAGCGGCGCCAGCAGGAGGAGGCCGCGAAGTACTCCGCGCATCGCCGCAGCCTCATTGGCTCGGGCGGGCGGGAGGAAAAGATCCGCACTTACAATTACCCGCAGAACCGCGTCACCGATCACCGCATCGAACTCACGCTCTACAACCTGAGCATCTTCATGGAGGGCAAGATTGACGAGATGACACGGCAACTGTTGGCCAGTGATCTGGAGGAGCGGCTGGCCGAGGCTGGCCTGCGCTGAGAGCCGGAGACGGACTTTGCAACTTGTCGCGGCCTGGCGCGTTTCTGCGCTGTCATGAAACTGCCATACCTTGCTGTTGCCGCCATCCTGCTGTTGCCTTCTGTTTCACCAGCCCAGAAAGCAAAAGAGAAAGCGGAGCCACCGCCGCCCACAGAAAAGCAGACTTACAAGCAAGTGGGCGACACCAAGCTGGAGATCTGGATTTGGAAGCCAGCGGGTTGGAAAGCCGATGACAAGCGCCCGGCGATTGTGTTTTATCACGGCGGCGGCTGGCGCGGCGGTTCACCGGCGGCGTTCGCGCGTCAGAGCGAAAAACTGGCGGAACGCGGCATGGTGGCTTTTTCGGTGCAATACCGGCTGACGACAACGCCGGGCGTGACCATTGCGGAATGCATCAAGGATGCCAAATCGGCTTTCCGCTGGGTGCGGGCGCATGCGGCGGAGCTGGGTGTGGACCCGAACAAAATCGCCGCCGGCGGAGGTTCGGCCGGCGGGCATTTGGCGGCGGCGCTGGCGACTCTCGACAGTTTCAATGACGAGGCGGATGACCAGGCGGTGCCGGCCAGTCCCGCAGCCTTGGTGCTGTTCAATCCGGCAGCGAACCTGGATTTCCCCCGCGCCCGCGAGCGCGACATGCCGCTTGAGGAATTGCTTCTGCTGAGCCCCTGTCACCACCTCAAGGCCGGCCATCCACCGACCATCATCTTCCATGGTGATGGCGACACCACGGTGCCGATTGAAACGGTGCAGGTTTACACCACGAAAGTGAAGGAACTCGGCGGCGTGTGTGAAGTGGTGGTTTCATCAGGCCAGGGGCATGGGTTTTTCAACCGGGAGCCGCATGTGTGGGACACGCTCAAGCAGGCTGAGGATTTCCTGGCTGCGCATGGCCTGCTGCCGGCTGCGAGCACGCCATCCAATTAAAGGATCAGGCGGCCTCGATGGAGTTGAGCCAGGCTTCCGCTTCGGCCTCCTGGTCGCGGCGGAAAGCCTTGATCTCAAAGCTCGGAATCAGCTTGCCCTCCCACTCGCTGATTTTGCGAATCCAGCCTTCATCGGCGAGGATGGCGGCGCGGTCGAACTGGCGGATGACTTTGAGCAATTCAGGGATGCGCGACAGTTCGACCGCCATGGCTCCGGCGGTCGGAAACTGAAAATTCGTGATGCGGTAGAACATCCGGCCGTGTGAGATGCCGGCGGACTTTGCAACGAATTCATCCAGCGTCGCTTTCATGGCGTCCGCATCCAGTTTGCCGTCAAACTCCATGTCGAGCCGGTTGTCGCTGACTTTGGTGATGGTGAACATGGTGTTGGCAGGAGTAATTCACCAATCAGTTCGCCCTTCACGCACCTCGCGGTTGCATGAAAATGCCCGGGATCATCCCTGCGTGGTTTTGAGCAGAGCCTCGGCGACGCGCATGCCATCGGCGGCGGCGGAGATGATGCCGCCGGCGTAACCGGCACCCTCACCCGCGGGATGCAGTCCGGGCAGCGAGACGCAGGCCAGGGTTTGCGGATCACGCGGGATGCGGATGGGCGCGGAGCTGCGGGTTTCGACACCGGTCATGACGGCGTCCTCCAGATCGAATCCCGGCAGGCTTAGGTTCACGCGCGCAATGGCTTCGTGCAAGGTGTCACAAACGATTTCCGGCAGGACCTCGCGCAGATCGGTCCAGACGACGCCGGGTTCGTAGGAGGGTTTGACGTTTCCTGTGCCAGTGGAGGCGCGGTGCTCCAGGAAATCGCCAAGCAACTGCGCAGGCGCGTGGTAGTTGGCGCCGCCGAGGGTGAAGGCGCGCTGCTCCAGAGCGCGTTGGAAGGCGATGCCGGCGAGGGGATCGGACGCAGCGGCTTGGAAGTCGCCGGGCGTGACATCGACCATGAAGCCCGAGTTGGCATTGGCTTCGGCGCGGGCGTAGCTGCTCATGCCATTGGTGACGACACCGCCCGGTTCGGAGGAGGCGGCGACGACGAGGCCGCCGGGGCACATGCAGAAGCTGTAGGCCGCGCGGCCAGTGGCGCAGTGGGCCACAAATTTGTAGGGCGCGGAGCCCAGGCGCGCGTGACCGGCCCATTTCCCATAACGGATGCGGTCGATCAGCGACTGCGGGTGCTCGATGCGCACGCCGACGGAGAAGGGCTTGGCCTCAAAAGGCACGCCTTGCGCGTGCAGGGTGGCAAAGGTGTCGCGCGCGCTGTGGCCGATGGCGAGCACGGTGTGCTCGGAGTCAATGGTGGAGCCGTCCTGCAACACCACGCCGCGGCACCGGCCGCCGTCGATGAGCAGGCGGTCCACCCGGCTCTCAAAACGCACCTCGCCGCCGAGGGCGATGATTTCCTCGCGCACATGGCGCACCACTTTGATGAGGCGGTCGGTGCCGATGTGGGGGCGCGCTTTGACGAGGATGTCCTCGGGCGCGCCCGCCGCCACGAGCTCGCGCAACAGCCAGGGGATGCGGTGCTCGCGGTCGCGGATCTGGGTGTAGAGTTTGCCGTCGGAAAAGGTGCCGGCACCGCCCTCGCCGAACTGCACGTTTGACTCGGGATTAAAGGCCCAGCCGCGCCGCCAGAAGCCAGTCACGTCGCGGGCGCGATCGCCAGCGGCTTTGCCGCGCTCAAGGAGGATGGGTCTGCGACCGGCGCGGGCGAGGAGGAGGGCGCAGAAGAGGCCGCAGGGGCCGGAGCCGATGATGAGGGGGCGGCTGTGGGAGAGGGAGACGGCTGGGGAGGGGAGGGGAAGCGCGGCTTCGCCGATCAGAGTTGAGTTGCCGGCGGGGGCGCCGACAACAACAGGCGAGGGCGCCTGTGCTCCCCAAGGAAGAGGGAGCTCGCGGTAAGTTTCGTCCGGCGCGGGGGCGACGCGATTCGATTTGCCGAAGCGTTTCAGGATCGCGGCCGCGTTGCTGACTTCGGCGATGAGGGTGTAGCTGAAGTTGACGTGCCCGCGACGAGCGTCGATGGCGCGCTGTTTGACGGTGAGGGAGAGTAACTGCTCGTCACGCACGCGCAGCAGCTTCAGGATGCTGCGGCGCAGGTCGGCGTCGGTGTGATCGACGGGGAGGAGGTGCTGGTTGATTTGGAGCACAGAGCGGGCGGCTTTCTTTTCGACAGGATTGACGGGATTTGGGGGGGATTAACAGGATGGATGAAGGAGAGAATGCTTTGCGAATGCGCTTTGCGGGTTTCGGAAAGGAGCAAGTATGAGCAGGAGTAAGGGCGTGAAGGTTACATGCGCTCGGTGGTCTGAATGCCGAGCAGGCCGAGGCCGGCTTTGAGGATGCGGGAGGTGGTGTCGCAGAGGAGGAGGCGAGTTTCGCGCACGGCGCCCTCGCTGCGCAGGACGGGGCAGGCTTCGTAAAAACTGTGGTAAGTGTCGGCCAGTTCGTAGAGGTAGTTGGCCAGGGTGTTGGGGCGATGGTCCTCCAGCACGTCATGCACCGCCTCGGCGAACTGCGCCAGTTTCAGTGCGAGCGCGCGCTCGGCGGGATCGGTGAGGCTGGCGGTGGTGGAGGGCGTGAAGTCGCCGTCCAGCTTGCGGAAGATGGAGCGGGTGCGGACGTAGGCATTGATCAGGTAAGGCGCGGTGTTGCCTTGCAAGGAGAGCATTTTGTCCCAGGAGAACTTGTAATCGGTGAGGCGGTTCTGGCTGAGCTCGGCGTATTTGACGGAGCCGGCGCCAATGATTTTGGCGATCTCATCTTTCTCTGCGGCGCTGAGACCCTGATCTTTTTCATCAGCGGCCGCTCGGGCGCGTTCGATGGCCTCGTCGATGACTTCGAGCAGACCCACGGTCTCGCCGCTGCGGGTTTTGAACATCTTGCCGTCCGGGCCGAGGATGCTGCCGAAGGCGATGTGAATCATCTTCGTGGTGATGCCGCGGCGCTGGGCGGCGGCGAAGACCTGGCGGAAGTGGAGCTGCTGCGGCGCGCCGACGACATACCAGATCTCGTCCGCCTTCCATTCCCTCACGCGGTAGTCGATGGTGGCGAGGTCGGTGGTGGCGTAGAGGAAACCGCCGTCGCTCTTGCGGATGATGCAGGGCGCGGGTTTCCACTCGTCCTTGTCGCGGATGAGGAAGGGGTCCTCTCCGGGCTTCACGCTGCCGTCGCTGAAGATCACGGTGGCACCGTCGCTGACGGTGGCGATGCCTTGTTCCAGCATGCCGGCGACGAGCGGCGCGAGCGCGTCGTTGTAGAAGCTCTCGCCCAGGTAGTGGTCAAACTGGATGTCGAGCGCGGCATAGACTTTTTCGAGCTGCTCGAGCGTGAGCCGCACGCATTCCTTCCAGATGCCGAGGTTCTCGGCGTCGCCCTGCTGCAGTTTGACAAGCTCGCCCTTGCAAGTTTCAAGCACGGCTTCATCCGCTTTGGCGGCGGCGTTCACCCGCTTGTAAACGCTGACAAGTTCGTGAATGGGATCCTTTTTCAGCGCGTCCTGGTCGAGCTGGGTTTTCCAGCCGTGGATGATCATGCCGAACTGGGTGCCCCAGTCGCCGACGTGGTTGTCGGTGATGACGTGGTGGCCGATGAACCGCGCCACCCGCGCCAGCGAGTCGCCGATGAAGGTGCTGCGGATGTGGCCGACGTGCATCGGCTTGGCGATGTTCGGCGCGGAGAAGTCGATGACGATGGTCTTGGGTTGCGCGACTTGCGGCACGGCGAGATGATCATCGGACGGGATCGCGACAAGGCGTTGCGCGAGCGCGCTGGCGCTGAGAGTGAAGTTGAGGAAACCGGGTCCGTCGATGCTGGTCTTTTCGCAGAGGTCGCTCACTTCGAGCGCGTCCACGACCTGCTGGGCCAGCGCGCGCGGATTGGTCTTGAGCTGCTTCGCCAGCACCATCGGCGCATTCGACTGGTAGTCGCCGTAGCGGGTGTCGGAGGCAAGGACGACGGCGGGAGTGAAACCATCGGGCAGGGCGATGCCGGCCTTGCTGAAGGCGGCTTGCAGGCGCTGGGTGAGGACGGAGCGGAACATGAGGACGCGCAAGATGACTGACGAACGGCGGATGACGAATGGAAAATGGCGCCAGCGGTGCCGCATGCCCGGCATTTGCGCCCTTGCAAAGCACGCCGCCGCCGCCATGATCGGCGCATGACCTGCTCCAGCCCGCTCCGTTGTTGTCTTCTTGGCGCCTTGCTCCTGCTTCCCCTGGCCGGGATGGCTGCCGATGCGCCGAAAAAACTGCTGGTGGTGACGGTCACGACGGGCTTCCGCCATTCCTCCATCGAGACAGCGGAGAAGGTCATTGAGGCGCTGGGGAAAAAATCCGGTGCCTTCACGGTGGATTTTGTGCGCCAGCCTGAGGGCCAGCCGAAAAACCCGGGGCGCGCGCCGGAGAAAAAGCCGGGGGAGAGCGACGAGTCCTTCAACAACCGCAAGAGCGCCTACAGCATGGCCCTGGCACGCTTCAACGCTGAGAATAGCGCGTGGACGCAGAGCGTGCGCGCCTACATGGCGGAGCAGATGGCGATCGAGAAACTGCGCGGATACGACGGCTTCATCTTCGCCAACACCACCGGCGACTTGCAACTGCCGGATCGCGAGGGCTTCATCGATTTGATCAGCGAAGGCCGCGCCTTTGTGGCAATGCACTCGGGCTCGGACACCTACCATCCGTTTCAACGCTATGTGGACATGCTGGGCGGCGAGTTTGAGACGCACAAGGCGCAGGTGGAGGTCGCCCCCGTGCGCCATGACCCCGAGCATCCGGCGGTCAAACCCATCCCGGAGGGCTTCAAGGTCTTCGACGAGATTTACATCATCAAGAGCTTCGAGAAAGCCAAGGTGCACGGACTGCTCGGGCTCAACGCGCATCCGAACGACGGCACGGAGGGCTACTTTCCGGTGTCCTGGTGCAAACCGTTCGGCACGGGCCGGGTATTTTACACCTCGCTCGGTCATCGCGAAGACGTCTGGGATCCAGAGTGGAAGGCTGGCGAGCGCAAAAATGATCCCAAGATCGCCGGGATCTATCAGGAGCACATTCTCAACGGCATCCGCTGGGCGCTGCGCCAGATTGAGGGCGGGGAGGATTTGGGCAATGTGGAGTGAAATAGGACCGCGCATCCGAGCGGAATTGATCCCAATCGATCAGCGGCGCGTTTGTCGAGATTGCGGGTGCGGGCAACCTCGGCGTCTGGAGACTGGTGCGAAAGGGTCTTCGCCGCGCCCTGCCTCGCGCCACTTTTTCCTTTGCAAGCGGGCTGCGAAGACCCTATAAACTGCCTCCCCGGCCGGTCCTTGTTCGTGACACCGCCGCTTCATCCATAACCCCTTAACCCGTCTTCCCGTCATGCCTCGTCTCTACAACAACGTCGTCGAAACCGTTGGCAACACGCCGCTGATCAAACTCAACCGCGTGACCGAAGGCCTGGGCGCGACGGTGGCGCTGAAGTGCGAGTTCTTCAATCCCCTGGGCAGCGTCAAAGACCGCATCGGCATGGCGATGATCGAGGACGCTGAGAAGCGCGGCCTGATCACGCCGGACACGGTCATCGTCGAGCCGACCAGCGGCAACACGGGCATCGCGCTGGCCTTTGTCTGCGCGGCCAAGGGTTACAAGCTGGTATTGACCATGCCCGAGACCATGAGCCTGGAGCGCCGCACCTTGCTGGCGCTGCTCGGCGCCGAACTTGTCCTCACCCCGGGAGCGCAGGGCATGAAAGGCGCGATCGCCAAGGCCGAGGAAATCCTGCGTGAGACCCCGCATGCCTGGATGCCGCAGCAGTTTGAAAACCCGGCCAACCCGGCCATTCACGAGACCACCACCGCCGAGGAAATCTGGAACGACACGGACGGCGCGGTGGACATTCTGGTCTCCGCAGTGGGCACCGGCGGCACCATCACGGGTGTCGGCCACGTCATCAAAAAGCGCAAACCTGCCTTCACCGCCATTGCGGTTGAGCCCGAGGCTTCCCCGGTGATCAGCCAGACGATGGCGGGCGAGCCGGTGCAGCCTGGTCCGCACAAAATCCAGGGCACTGGCGCGGGTTTCGTGCCAAAGAACCTCGACATGGAAGTGGTCTCCGAGGCCATCAAGGTTTCCAATGACGATGCCTTCGCCATGGCCCGCCGGTTGGCGGCTGAAGAAGGGCTGCTGGTGGGCATCAGCACCGGCGCCAATGTCGTCGCCGCTCTGCAAGTCGCCGCCCGTCCCGAGAACAAAGGCAAACTCATCGTCACCATTGGCTGCTCGACCGGCGAGCGCTACCTTTCCACCGCCCTGGCGGATGAGGCGCGCGCCAAAGTCGGCGCCTGATTGCCGCTCCCCCAACTGTTTTTTGCATTATGTCCACCGCGTCCCCCACGCCCGCCCAACCGACCCCGGAAGCCGACCCCGCCTACGAGGCCTGGCTGGAGAAGCACTTCAAAAAGGTGTTGCTGCTGGTCCTGCTGCTATTGCTCGCCGTTGCCGCCTATTTCCTCATTCGTTTCCGCACCGAAGCGGTGTCGCGCGAGGCTGGCGCAGCCTTCACCAGCGCGGACTCGGTCGAGGCTTATGACGCGGTCATCTCCAAGTATGCTGGCAGCGCCGCGGCCGCCAATTCGCTGCTGAAGAAGGCTGAGCTGCTGTGGGAAAAGAACCAGAAGGACAGCTCGGTTGATGCCCTGCGCAAATGCTTGTCGGAGTTTCCCAAGCATCCGTTGGTGCTCGAGACCAAGCTCGGTCTGGCCACCCGCCTTGAATCGATGGGCGAGAAAGACGAAGCGCGCAAACTTTACGAGGAGTTGATCAGCGCCAATGCCAGCTCGGAAGTGACGCCGCTGGCGGAACTGCGCTTGGGCGACCTGCTCTGGTCCGAGGGCAAGCTGGATGAGGCCAAGACGATCTACTCGGGTCTGCCTGCGAAGTATCCCGGCACCAACCAGCCGTTCTTTGAGCAAAGTCAGGAGCGTCTGAAATGGGCTGGCGCGGATCTGCCCACCAAGGAGGTCGATCCTCCGCCGGCGCCGCCTGCTCCTGAGGGTGCTGATAAAAAAGACGCCGCCACCCCGCCCGGCACGGTGAACCTGCCGCCGATCAACCTTGGCGCACCCGGCGCCATCACGCCGATGAGCGTTACCGTCAGCCCCGAGGGTGGCGTGACCTCCGCGCCGATTGAAGTCAAGCCGGTGACGCCAGCGCAAACACCGGTCAAGCCCGCGCCACCCGCTCCGAAAACGCTCCAGCCCAAGGTTGAGGGCGCGAAGCCCGTCGTGCCAGCCGCTCCGGTCCCAGCACCGACAGCGCAAGCTCCCGCCGCGGAGCCGGCCAAACCGGCGCCAGCGGAGGCTCCCGCCGCGAAGCCGGAGTGATCCCGCTTTTGCGCCGCTTCAAGCCAGCAGCGGACCGCGTTCTGGCTCCGCCACTTTGGCGGTGAGCACTTCGACCAGCAGTTCGACGGGGACTTCCTCCTGGCTGCGGGCAATAAGATTCTTGAGCACGATGGCCGGATATTCCGCGCCGACGACGACGGCGTAACGCGCCTTGCGCTCCTCGGCGGCCTGGAATTGCTTGCCCACTTTGGCGACAGCGAACGGGTAATCGATGCGCAGATCCGCGCGGCGCAGTGCCTGCACAATGGCGAGCGCCTTTGGCCGGTGTTCCTCATCGGCCACCACCACGTAGGCATCGATGGAAAGCTCCTTCAACAAGGCCGCGGTGAGCGGGATCTGCGCGCCCGGGGTCTTGTCCAGGAGAATACCGAGCACGACATCGCCCATGGCAAAGCCAGCCGCCGGCATGTCCGCCTTGCCATCGCTCATGAGGGCGCAGAGCTTGTCGTAGCGCCCGCCGCCCGCCACCGCCCTCAGGCCGTGTTTGAGGTCGAAAACTTCGAACACCAGGCCGGTGTAGTAGGCCAGACCGCGCACGATGGAGGCATCGATGCGCACGTGCTGCCAAAGGCCGCGCGCTTCGAGGTTGGCGCGCAGTTCGGCGAAGGCGGGGTGATTCTCGTCGGCAGCGGCGATGAAGGCGCGCACCTGCTCGGTGCTGGTGCCGAGCGCCTGCAGTTTGCTCTCGGTATCCACCGGTTTGGCGCGCTCGATTTTGTCGATGACCTGCAGCAGAGTGGCGCTGTTTTCCGCGGGCAGTTGATGACGCGCCATGAAGTCATCCCAAATGCCGCGGTTGCTCAAGCGAATGACGAAGTCCTCCGCCTTCAGACCGAAGGCCAGCATGGTGTCGATGGCGAAGGCGACCAGTTCGGCGTCGGCACCGGTGGAGGCGTCACCGAGGATGTCGGCGTTGAACTGGATGAACTCGCGGCTGCGGCCCTCCTGCGGTTCCTCGTAGCGGAAGCAAGGGCCGATTTGAAACCACTTCAGCGGCTTCTTGTAGTCGCGCTGACGAGCGGCGGCCAGGCGCGCCAGCGAGGGAGTCACCTCCGGCCGCATGGCCAGCTCGCGTCCGGCTTTGTCCTCAAAGCAGAACAACTGGCCGGTGATCTCGTCGCCGCTTTTTTTGCGGAACAGGTCGGTGGATTCGAGCAGCGGACCCTCATACTCGATGAATCCGTGCCGCCGCGCGACGCGACGCCAAGTGTCGAAAATGAAATTGCGGCGCGCGCAGTCCTCGGGATAGAAATCGCGGAAGCCTTTGACGGTTTGGAAACTGGCCATGGGGGCGGCATAGATGGCTGAGAACGCGGATTGAATCAAGCCTTGGAAGGCTTGTTCTCGTCGCGACCTCACAGCGGCCGCAGTTTGGAGCGGCGTTGTTCGCGGGTCAGATCAACTTCCAATCACCGCGATAGGGACGGGTGAGAAGCTGGGCGGCTTCGGAGTCATCGGGGATGGTCTCCTTGACCGGGTCCCACTTCACCGGCCGGTTCAGCAGCAGGGCAATGAGGGCGAGATGGCCAGGGATGGCGCTGCGATGGGCGGTCTCAACCGGAGTGATGGTGGCCTGGCGGCTTTTGACGCAATCGAGGAAATTGCGGTGATGACCGGGGCTGTTGTAAAGGCGGGTCTTGATGATGTCATCGCCGAGCTTTGGCGGCGCGGCGGCTTTCACCACTTTGTCGCCCTCGCGTTTTTTGATCAGGCGTTTGAGTTCGGGATTGGAGCAGTCGTAGGTGCCGTTGCGATTGACGTAAACCCAGCCGTCCGTGCCGATCCACTTGGTGCCGGGTTTGATGTCGTCGTGACCGCCGGCGAGGGTCATCAGGATGCCACCAGCATAGAGGGCTTCGGCGCGGTATTTGGTGGCGGTGTTCCAGACATCGGTGCGTGGCGGCATGTCCACCTGGATCGGACGCACTTCAATCGGGCCGCTGCTGTCCATATCCATGCCCCAGTGGGCGATGTCACCGTGGTGGCCGATCCAGTCGAGGAGCTGGCCGCCGCCGATGTTGTAGTTCCAGCGCCAGTTCTTGTGGATGCGCGCTTCGATGTAAGGCTCCATCGCGGACGGGCCGATCCACATTTCGTAATCGAGGTGCGCGGGCGGTTCGGTGACGCTGGTTTTGTCGCCCGTGCCGGCGAAGTCCTTGTGGCCGTCTGGCAGGCCGACATGAACCTCGGTCAACTTGCCGATGAGACCGTTGCGGACCACTTCGGCGCCGATGCGGAAGTTGTCCTCGCTGCGCTGCCAGGAGCCGGTCTGCCAGATGCGCTGGTGTTTCTGCACGGCGGCAACGATGGCCTGCTGCTCGGCGATGGTGCGGGCGAGCGGTTTTTCGCCGTAGATGTCCTTGCCCTGGCGCGCGGCCTCGACGGCGGTCAGCGCGTGCCAGTTGTCAGGCACGGCGAGCATGACGGTGTCGATTTCATCGCGGGCCATCAACTCGCGGTAGTCGTGGAAGGTTTGGCAGTCCTTGTTTTTGTACCACTCATTGATCGTGCTGGCTGCCTCGGCCAGATGCCGCTGGTCGATGTCGCAGGCGGCGACGATCTGGCAGTCCGTCTCGGCGAGGAATTTTTTGGTGTTGCCGGGTCCCATCATGCCCCAGCCGACAACGCCCATGGTGATGCGGTTCGACGGCGCGTTTTGGCCGAAGACGGAGGCGGGAACGATGGCCGGAAAACCGATGGCAGCAGCATTTTGCAGGAAGTGGCGGCGGGTGGTGGTGAGGGGGCGGCGTTTCATGGCGGGCTGGAGTGTGAACGGGTTTGTTGGTAACAGCGCCAGCGCGCCGGTTCATTCGGCAAAAAGCGCCCGGAAGCCGGCCTCGGTGAAATGGTGATCGCCGATGAGGGCTGCATCAAGGCCGTGCTCGCGCATGACGGCGAAGGAGATGCAGTCGGTGAGGGACCAGTTTTTGTCAGGGCGGTTCGAGTAGAGTTCCAAGCCGCTTTGATAGACCGCGTCGCTTGGACCGGCGATCATCAAGCCGGGATCTTGCTCCGTGTGGATCAAAAACCGCGCAGTGAGGTGGCGCTGTGTCGTGCCTCCAAGGGCGTTGGCGGTTTCCGCAAAAACCCAGCGGGTCGTTACCAGCAAGTCATTGTGATTTCTCAGGAAATCGACCACTTGGTGGTGATGCTGGTCTTGGGAGGAAAGCAGAGCTTGAAAAAACCAAGTGTCAGCGAATAGGGCGGTCATGGTTTTGCTTTCGGAGCGCCGTACAGATAATGGTCGTGGTTGTCCGCCAAATCATGAGGGGCGTCGTCGATGCAACCGACAAAGTCCTTGTACCGCTCCAGGAAGCTTTGGGAGGGAGTGGGTTGCTGAGGGATGATCTGAACTTCGACGCCATCCTCAAGATGCACACCCTCCGGCAGCTTGATGGTGTCGTTGAAGACGGTGGCCAGGATACTCATGCGGGCAGTTTATAGCGAATCCGAAAAACGGTCAACTGGCGGCTACCCTGCGCAAACGAAAAGCCAGCCCGCCTTGCGGCGCAGGTGGCGGTTCTGCGGCAGGTTGATCTTGGCCGGACCGCCTCGTTGAAGGAGCGTCATTGCGGAGTCGATCAGGGCTTGATCGACGCTGGATACATGCTGCTGCAACCAGTGGCGCAGCACGCGGCTGAGCAGGGCGGGGTGGAGTTGTTTCAGAGGGGCGAAGGCGAGCCGTTGTTCGTTTGGTGCGTGGTGCTCACGCAGCCATTGCAAAGCGAGTTCCTGCAAATAAGCGTCGTCGCGCGCGGCGTGGGCGGCCAGGCGGGTCAAGGCGGGCGTGACATCGCGATCGAGCGCGCGATTGAGACGCGGCAGGATGTCGTGGCGGAGACGATTGCGCAGGTGGGCGCGTGAGGTGTTGCTGGAGTCCTCGCGATAAGGAAGCCGGTGTTGCTCGATGTAGGCATCGATGTCAGCGCGGCGCCATGACAGCAACGGACGGTGCAAGATCAGGCCGTTGGCGAGCTTCTGCACGGGCTTCATGCCGGCGAGTCCGGCGAGCCCGGCGCCGCGGCAGGCGTTGGCGAG